>JBOHWA010000644.1:0-1912 GCA_050735855.1 Binatia bacterium | reverse complement strand
ACGCTGATCGTCCACGCCGGCATCGATCGCCTGGGCGCACTCTTTCACGCCGCCAGCGCCGAGGCGGGCGTGCCGGCGGCCGCCTCGGGCCATCATGCCGGCGAGTTCGAGACCTCGATCATGCTCGGGCTGCGCCCCGACCTCGTGCGGCGCGCCGACCTCGCCGCGGGACTGGTCGACACCGGCGACGATGCGCAGCGCGTCTTCTATCCCGACCTGCGGGCACAGGCGGCGAGCGGCGTCGTCGGCGACCCGCGCGCCGCCGCCGGCACGCGCGCCGCACGCTATCTCGACGCGTGGGTCGACGCGCTGGCCGCCACGTACCGCGGCGCGAAGAAGGCGAAGTACACCAGCGGAACCCAGAAGGCGTAGTAGAGCTGGTTGGGCAGCGCGCGCAGCGCCCAGCCGATATCGAGCCCGGCGACCTGGATCAGCACGTCGCTCGCCGCCCACAGCGCGTAGTACGCCGCCACGTAGAGCAGCAGCGCGCGCAGATAGCCGCGCAGCGGTCTGTGCGCGAGGCGCGGCAGCAGGTACAGCACCAGGCCGAGCGCGACCGCGGCGAAGAGCAGCTCGTAGATCAGCCAGATCGAGTTGTCGCCGAGGCCGTCGAGCAGCGCGTGCGCCAGGTTGTTGAGCACATACGCCGCGAGCGGGACGACCAGCGTCCAGCCCAGTGCCGTCCCCACCGCGCTCGTCCAGGCGCGCCCCGCGGCGATGGCGACCAGACCGAACAGCAGCAGGTAGACACGGAAGTCGCCGAGCAACACGAAGGCGAGCATCACGGCCGTGCCCGCCGCGCCGTCGGCGATGTCGAGGCGGCGCACCAGCCAGACCGTCGCCAGCGGATCGATGATCGTCGCCACGGCGAACACCAACGCATAGCGATCGACGAACCCCGCCGCCGCCGGCAGCACCCCGCCCGCCGCCCGCCCGCGCACCAGCCGATAGACGATGAAGAGCGCCGGAACGACGATCAGCCCCCACAGCGCCTGCCGCTCATCGGCGTACCACTCCAGCCACGTCATGCGCGGACGACTACAGGAGTTTGCCTGCCGAGGCACCTGGAGAGGGCGCCGCTGGTCGGCACCTCGCCTGCGGCGTCCCCCCCGCCGGGTCGCCGTCGAGCTCCCGTTCGCCCTGAGCTTGTCGAAGGGCGCCCGACAATCGGCGCCGCCGGGCGCACCTCACCACGACGACCCCGATGCACCTCGCGAGCACGGCGCCGAGGGACCGGCGCCCTCCAGTAGTGCCGGTCGTAGGCAATGGGATGATAGCCGGTAGTGCCGGTCGTAGACCATGAGACGATAGCCGGTAGTGCCGGTCGCAGGCCGTGAGATGATAGCCGGTTGTGCCGGTCGTAGGTCATGAGACGATAGCCGGTAGTGCCGGTCGCAGGCCGTGAGATGATAGCCGGTTGTGCCGGTCGTAGGTCATGAGATGATAGCCGGTTGTCGATTTGTCATACCAGTTGACAATCGTACTATCCGATGCGATGGACGACCCATGCTCAAGCCCGTCCGCAAGCAGTCGGTCTCGGATGCCGTGTTCGAGCAGCTGCGCGATCAGATCGTCAGCGGCGCCATGGTGGCTGGGTCGGCGTTGCCGGCGGAGCGCGTGTTGTGCGAGGCGCTCGGGGTCAATCGCGGCTCGGTGCGCGAGGCGTTGAAGCGGCTCGAGCAGTCTCGGCTGGTGTCGGTCCGGCACGGGGGTGCGGCGCGGGTGCTCGACTTCCGCGCCAACGGCGGCCTCGATCTGCTCGCCGACCTGCTGCTCTCGCCCGACGGGCAGCTCGACGTCGGGGTCGTGCGCGGCGTCGTCGAGATGCGCTCCGCGCTGGCGCCCGACATCGCCCGCCTGGCCGCGCAGCGCGCCGCGCCGGCGCAGCTGGCCGAGTTGGAGCGCCTGGCCG
>JBOHWA010000643.1:0-12324 GCA_050735855.1 Binatia bacterium | reverse complement strand
GGGCGGCGGCGAGCACGGTGAGGTGGTCAGGGTGGGCGAGCGCGTTGCGCAGCGCCACGGCGACCGGGTGGTTGGCAGCGCGCTCGAGGCGGCGTTGGCGCACCTGGTCAGCGAGCGATTGCTGTAGGGCGCGCTGGGCGGCCGTCGGGCGCCTCGTGGGCGGTCTCGCGGTCATGTCAGTCCTCTCGTTCGGCCGGCGGGTTGGTGGAAGTGCCGCTGTCGCCGCCTACGGGCGCCGCTGTTGCGTCGGGCGGTGGCGGCGGGGGCGCGGGGGCGGCGGCGCGGGCGGCGAGATAGCTGCCGAGGTCGGGCGCCTTGTCGGCCCTGTCCGGTCGCAGGCCGAGCGCGGCGAGCGTGCGGACGAGCTGCGCCGTGTGGCTGGTGAACCCCTTCGCCAGCGGGCCGAGCAGCCGGGGGCCGTCTTCGCCTTCGGTGATGATCGACTGCTGCTGAATCGCCCACGCAAAGATCGCCCGCGTGATGATCAGCTCCGCCGCCGCCACCTCGATCGCGACGCGCTCGCCGTTGGTGACGTTGTCCCAGCCGCCACGGTCGGCGGCGAGTGCGTCTTGGGCGGCGTGGAAGTCGCGGACCAGGCCGGTGCGCTTGTCGAGCTTGTTGAGACTGGCAAACGCGCGGGCCAGCGCGCGGCCGGCGTGCTTGGGTTGGCGACCGGGGGCACGGGCGCCCTGGGTCCGGCGCTCAGTTGCCATCGGCTGCCCCCGCATATTGGGTGGAAACAGGCGGAAACGACCCCGCGCCGTTGTTGGGCTTTTCGCCAGGCGCGGGATGGCCCGTCCTGTGGTCGGCCCCGCTTCGCGCCAATGTCGCCAACACCTCGGCCCTGGCGAACCTGATGTATTTGCCGCAGCGCAGGTGCGGCAGCTTGTTCGCTCTCGCCTGCGACCGGAGCCAGCTGGCGGCGACGTTCAGCTCCGCGGCCAAGGTGGCGACGTCGACCACGTCTACCGGCTCAGGTCGCGGCACTGCGACAAGGTTCAGCTGTGCCCGGGCCGAGGCGGTCGCCAACACGCCGATCAAATCGGGCATCTGCTCCGCCGGCAGCTCGGCGACCGCCCGCTCGAGCGCTACGCGAAGGGTAGCGAGGTCGGTCACGGCCGCACCTCGGTGTTGCGGGCAGCATCGAGGGTCGGTGGGGTTGTGGGTCTACCCCCGGGCTGGGGGCCGGATGAGGAGCGGCACACAGAGGGAGGGAGCGGAGCGAAGCTCCCTCCTGTGGGCCTATCCTCGGTGTGTTCTCGTCTCGTCAGTTCATCGTCGGCGCAGCGTCGTGGCGCACCGTCAAAGTCCACGCTGCGACGCTGCGCCAGAGCTATAGGGGCGCAGCGTCGGGCGCAGCGTCCCGGCGCAGCGTCAAATCGACCTTCCCAAAACGGCCGGCGCACCGTGGCGCAGCGTCGGCGCAGCGTCCGGCGCAGTGTCATTCTACCCCCTGGTCGTCGTCGCAGTGCACGGCCGCCCGACCGGCGACGAAGTCGTCATGCTCACTGAGCGGCGCATCGGGATTGCGCACGCCGACCAGCACGTGGCGCCAGGTGCGACCGTCCTTCTGGCGCTCAAACTCGCAGCAGCCCTCAAGGAACGACCTGACGGCGTCCTTGACCTTGGTGAGCCCGTCGCGCGCCGCCTCGCTCTGCAGGAGGTCGGTCACCGCCCGCTTGGCGCGGCGCGACTCTGGGGCCTCCACCGGTCGTAGTAGGTTGGCGCCTGCCGCGACAAGTAGCGGCGCACCTCGGCGGCGTCGGCCGGCGGCCGGGCGAACTGCCGAGCGGTCGGCGGCGCCCCATATGCGAAGCTGCTCTGCGACTCGTTCCAGGTCAGTAGCAGCGTCTCGGGGTCGCGCTCGAGCACCAGCTTGGAGAATCGAAATCCTAGATTGTCTTTGTGCCGCTCGGCGGCGATGGTCGCCTGCCCCGCGGCGTTCGGGCCTTCGGTGGTGAGCTGCAGCACGCAGCGGGCGGCATTCTGCTGGTCGGCCGAACCCGTGACCGCCGCGCCGGTCTTGCTGTCGTGGTTGCCGGAAATGAGGCTGAACGCCTGCGACGCCAGCAGCGGCGCCAGGCAGTCGTTGAAGAACGACCGTGCGACGACGGGGTTCTTCATCATGTCGGCGTATTCCATGCCGATCAGCGACAGCATCGGATCGAGCCCAACGACGTCGAGCCCGTGCTCGGCGCGATATTGCTCGATGAACTCGACGAGCACCGGCGTCGTCGAGGCGGTCAGGGTGAACCCCGGCCAGATCTCCGGCAACAGGATCACGTCGAACGGCAGGCGGTCGGCGTCGTGGACCAGCAGCGGCAAGGCGGCGTTGTTGAAGAACGGTTGATGGTCCTCGGCGCCGATGTAGAGGCAGCGCATCGGGCGCGGGGGGCGGAGGAGCTCGCAGCCGAACACGGGTTGGCCGAGAGACAGCTGATAGAAGAGCTGCAGCAGGAGCCGCGTCTTGCCGACGCCACCCAGCGAGGTGATCAACGTCGACACACCGATGGCCAGGAAACGCGCCTGTGGGCAGAGGAACTGAATTGGGTTGGCGGCCATCTCGGCGCGGGTCAGGCGTGGGGAGAGGCGCAGCCGGGGCTGGGGAGCGTCAGGATCGGCACCGTTGCTCGATTCGCCGACGCCGGGTGGCACGTCGAACTCGGGCACGTCTTCGCGGACGTCGGCGGCGAACGTCACGCGTGCCCCCCGGTGCAAGCGAGCGTCAGCGTCCGGGTGCGGTAGTACTCGCGCTCGAGCCACTTCGGCCGGCACAGACCGCTCTGCCGGAAGAGCTGGTCGACGCGGTCCTGGTCGCCGTTGCACCAGAACGCCAGCAGGCCGCAGAGCGCGAGGTCGGCTTCGCTGTGGCTGCCGTAGCGGTCGCGCCAGTGCCCGGCCCAGAGCGCCGCGAAGACGTTGCCGTTCCTCGCACGCTTGGCGCGCATCAGGATGTCGCCGTCGGAAGCAGACAGCGGGCGCCTGGGGCGCGGCGGCTGCGCCGGCTGCGGGGGCCACAGGCGGTCGCAGAGCGCGTCCAGCATGCGCTGCCCGTCGCGGATGGGCCTCATACCGCCCACCCAGTCAGCGTGAAGTAGCGCTCCTGCCCGTAGACCTCGACGGCCGTGCCGCCGGCGCCGAGCTTCTTGCCGTGATGGCGCGGCTTGCCGCGGACGATGATCTTCACGCCGCAGCCGGACGGGGACACCTCGGTGTACGAATCGAACGCGGCGACGATCGACTGCGCCCACGGCACGAGCAGACCAGTCTGTGGATCTCGGCAGGCGTCCAGGTCGACGCCGGCAAACGGGTTCAGTGTGGCGTGGAACACGAAGCCGACGCCCCAGCCTTCCTGGTGCGCGCGGGCGACGGCGACCTCGAAGGGCGCCCAGTGCGACGGGGTCGTGGTGCTGGCGTTCCAGCCGGAGCGCGGCTGCCTGGGGACCTTGGTGGGCTTTGGGTCACCGGGGCGCGGCTCGTAGGCCCAGGCGACCCAGTGGGAAAGGCTGGCGAGCTCGGTCGCGGCCAGCGTCTCGACGTCGAAGCGCATGCCCGGCGCCGAAGGGTCGGTGGGCGAGACGATCGCGGGCGAGCGCTCGTGCAGCATGCTCACGAGGGGGCTCCGCGTCGGGCGGCGAGATACCGCTCGACGTCCGCCTGCGTGTACACGTGCACGCCACCGGGCGTGCGCAGGGAGGAGCGCAGCCTCTGGCGCTGAGCCTCCACCCGCACCGTCGCGGGCGTCCGGTCGATGAGTCGGGCTACGTCAGCGGTGAGGAAGACCGTCGCGGAGTCATCGTGCATGCGTGCTAGCTATCAAGCCAGCACGGTGGGGCACTGAAATGCCCGATTACGCTAGCGTGATGCGGCACTCCGCTGGCTGCGGGCTTCCGCTTCGCGTGCCTCGCTGATGATTTCGCGGGCGCGCTTCAGCCCGACGCAGCCCGCGGCAGCAACCGCCTTGTAGGCTTCTGTGGACTCTTTGCGGTCGTAGTCTCGCGCGCCGCCGCCGGTGTGGTCCTTGAAGATCTGCAGTAGGAGCTTGTTGCGCTTCTCGAAGTTGAACCGCTTCCGCTTGTTGCCGATCGCGGCCCCGCTGCACCGTGACCCCCGCAGTTCGTTCCGGCCCTCTTCTCGCAGCGTTTCGTCCTGAACCGAACGCCAGTGCAGGCGCACGTCCTCGTCGAGCACGGCGCACACGTCGGGGTCGACTGCGTCTTCAGCCCACTTCGTGGTGACGGCGATGTCCATGAGCCAAGCGTCGTGGTCCCCGACAACTTTGCCAAGCTGCAGCTCGGCCTCGATGAAGTCGCCGAGCGCAGCCAGCACGGCCGGTGACCGCTCAACCTTGGTTCGCCGCGCAGTGACCTCTGCCGTGACGAGCGCGGCCTTGGCCCGCCAGAGGGCGGCGGCCTCGGGCGGGGGTCAACGCATGGGTCCCATTTCAGTCGAGCGATTGCACGGCGGAGGTCTCGCGCCTGTTCAATCCGCCATGGCACCGAGGGCACGCGCTGATCGCCCGTCGGTGCCGTTGCGCTCTTTGTCGAGCGCTGTTGCGTCGTCCGTGACGCCATCCACACCACCTCCCGTGTCCAGGTGCCCCCGTGGGAGTGAAGCTACCGCGGCGGACCAGCACGGGAACTGGTGCTCGCTGATCAGGCGCGCCGCGGCAGTCTGGACGATAACCGAGGAACCGGGCCGGCGGCAAGGTGGTTGCCCGTCGCACCGCAACGCCGAGCGGCGCCAGCCCAACCGGACCGGCGCCGCCGTGTTTCCACCTGTTTCCATACCCGTCAGTTGCGTTGCGAGATGCAGCGCAGTCGGAACGCGAGAAACCCTACGCTACATCGCGCAACGGCTGCACCGTGACCCTCCGCCGGGTTCCGACAGCCCTCATAATCCCGGTGTCGAGTGTTCGAGTCACTCCGCCGCCACCATTGTTTTCAGGTGGTTAGCGCCGCCCCGGTCGGTTGATTCAGCCGCCGGGGCGCGCACCGTATGCGCCAGCGTGCCCGCGAGCCGGGGACAGCAGAGGCGTCGACCGCGGCGAGGCGAGGCGGACCTCGTGCTTGACACGCCCGAGCGGAATCGAAATGAACGCGGCGGGGAGTGAGAAGGCATGGCCGGCGACGTACATCTGCTGATCCTGCACGCGAACGTCTTCCTGGCGTCGGCGCGCACGCTGCTGCGCGAGATGCCGAAGGGCACGGCGGCCGCGACCGAGGCGATCGGCGTCGTCAGGGAGCGCTCCGCGGAACACCTTGCGGAGCTCACCGCCACCGCCGGCGCGGTGCCGGACACGCTGGCGCAGGACTACCGGCAGACCGTCGACATCCTCTCCACCGTCGTGCGTCCCAATGACGAGTCTGTGGATGCAGCCGGCGAGCGCATCGGTCGCATCCTGGATGCGGCCAACCTGCCGGCGCTGGCACACGACTAGTCAGCGCACGGCGCCCCGCGCCGTCCCCGGCGCCGGGGGACTGCCCTCGATCCCCCGCGCCCCCCGGGCTCGAATAAAGGCCTGCGGCCGGCCGTCCAACCGGGCGTGAACCGCGTAGACAAACACGACCTACCGAAACGGCGCATCGCCGCCCGGCTGCGACGGATGGGACTTGCCGTGCGCGTCGTGCCCAGCTCGAAGGGATACGACCTGCTGGTCAACGATGATGTACGAGTCGCCCTGCGCGTCGCTTTTCCCGGGCTGCGGCACCACCGAGTCACCGTTGCTGGGCGGAGCTATCAGTACCGTTACCGGACCTGGCACTTCAACTTTCATCACCACGGCAAGCTGAAGGATCGCTACACCGACTTCTTCATCTGTCTGGGCGTCGCGCCCGGAGAGCGCACGAAGGGCGCGGTGTTCGTCATCCCGTGGGAGAAGGTCACCGGCAAGACGTTCTCGCTGCACGGCGGACGCGGACCCTATGCCGGCCGCTACGCGCCGTTTCGCGACGCGTGGCCCGCCATCGCATCGCGCAGCCATGGCGGCAGCCCGCTGCGCCGCGTCGCGTAAGGCGGCCACCTCCATCTTCTCGGCAGCAGTATTGACTAGGCGAATGTCAGCAGCCTTGCTTTCAGGTGCATGCCTGCGCTAGACAGCAAGAGATGCAGCCCGGCAGCGGGCACTACTGACGAGGAGACCAGCCCGATGAAGCGAGACTTGAAGCTAGAAGACCTGAAAGAGCGTAGCGAAGTCGTCCCGATGCGGCTCCTGTCGGTGCGCGTTCCCGTCGACCTGATCTCCCGCATCGACGACGTCGTCGATCTGCTCAACGCCGGCAAAGGTGAGGTGGTGGTCGCGCTGCTCAACGAAGGCCTCGAGCGCTACGACAAGGCCAAGGGCGGCGTGCGCAAGCGCATCAAGAACCGCCGCTGAGGGTCCGTTGCACCTCGTCGGGGCCCTGTGTTAGCAGGAGTCCCGCAACGGCGGCGTACCCAAGTGGTTAAGGGAGAGGTCTGCAAAACCTCCATTCAGCGGTTCGAATCCGCTCGCCGCCTCTTCATTTGCCCTGCGCTCGCCTGAGCGCGCCCTTCGTCTTCCCCGCTTCGCTCCCACGCGTCGGCGCACGGTCGAGGCTGCGCGGCAGCCAGCTGTCGCGCGCAGCGCGTCACGCGATCGGTGCAGGGCTGGCCGCGGCTGCGGCCAGCCCTCTCACCAAGCTCCCCGGGCCGGGCTCGAACCAGCGACAAATCGGTTAACAGCCGATTGCTCTACCAACTGAGCTACCGGGGATCAGGTACTGGTGGACATCGCGATGAACCTCGCGATCCGAACCGGGTACCATACGCATCAGCGGTGGGCAAGTCAGCGCCCGGCACGCGCGTCTCGACGCGCTTGGACCCCGCTGCTCCGACACGCCGGCGCTGCGTCCGCTGTCGACCGCCGCCGCGATCTGAGTCGCGCTGCACGCTGCATCAAGCGCTGCGCTGGCGTGCCAACTCGTCACGGTCGGGCTGCGATTCGCTTGACAGAAAAATCGGGAAGGACTTCAATGAGAGTTATTCGCACCATAACGGCAACTTACTTCGGACTTTGGGGCAGCAGGAAGGGAGCGTCCATGAGAACATCCGTGTGGCTTACAGCCTTGGGACTTGTCGCGCTGCTGGGCAGCAGCGCGGCGCCGGCGCAAGTGTGCACCGGGGATTGCAACGGCAACGGCAGCGTGGCGATCAACGAGCTGATCCTGGGCGTCAACATCAGCCTTGGCAACAGCCAGATCTCCGCCTGCGAGGCGTTCGACGCCAACGGCAACGGCACCGTCACGATCAACGAGCTCATCGCTGCGGTGAACAATTCGCTGAACGGCTGCAATCCCGCGACGCCGACCATCGGCCCCAGCCCGACGCCGACGGTGGAACCGTCGGGCGCGGTCTGCGGCAACAATGTAGAGGAAGCCGGGGAAGAGTGCGACGACGGCAACATCTTCGGCGGCGACGATTGCGCTGCCAACTGCACCACTGAGTCGGCGCGCCGCGGTACCTTCGACTCGACCAAGACGATCGCCACCGTGCAGGCCGAAGGGTTTGCCGTGGTGCTCAATCTGACCGGCGGGCAGACGTTCCGCACGGGCAAGCCGCGCAATGAAGTCGTCGTCGGCCCGGGCGGCGAAGTGCTCTCCCAGCCTGGCGATATTCCAGTCGCCGTCCGCGCCGAGGAGCTCAATTTCGACCCAGTCGTGGTCGACGGCCTGGTCTGCGCCTGCGTGCGCGGCGTGCCGGTCCCCGATCTGTTCGGGCCTGGGATCTCCGCCAAGGGCGTCGTCGGCTGCGGTCCGCAAGGGTTGACCAACGTCGACTACCTGCTGGAGCAGGACCACATCACCAACCCAGGCGACGCGCGCAATCGCAGCACGGTCATCCCCGACGATCCGACCTGCGACGATCAGAAGGAGTTGCCTGGCGGCATCATTTCCAACGCGTGCCTCGAAGGCGACGCCCCTTGCCGGGGCGTCCAGAAGATCACCAGCCACGTGGGCGTGTGCAACAGCCCCAAGATGATCACCGTCTCGGGCGGGCAGGTAGCGGCCGGCAATGCCTTCATCCTGAACAATACCGCCATCGCCCAGCTGCAGGACGCCGGTGTCTGCAGCATGCGCGGCCCCCGTCCCGACGGCAGCTGTGCGTTCGCGGCCGCGGGCTACGGACCGGACTGCCTGCCATGCACCGAGGACGACACCGAGAAGGGCAATGCAGAGAACCTTCCGACCACGACCGGCACGGCCCGGGCGGTGATGTACGACGCCAACCTGAACAGCTCCTCGGCGTCCGAACCGATCTCGATCGCAAAGGGTAAGAACTGCCCCAGCACCTTGACCGATCCCTGCGTCACCGAGGTGAACGGATCACCCTTCAGCTGCCAGGATCTGATCGACAATCCGACCGGCGGACTGTCCGGCGGCTCGCTGGCCGTCGCGTTCACCACCGTCGACGCGTTCCAGCTGCTCGACGAAGTGACGACCACCACGTTCTTCAACCAATAGGCCGCCACACCCCCTAGGTGTGAGGCAGACGAATCGCACACGGGGGTGATGCCACACGCATCACCCCCGTGCCGCGTGTAGACGCGGCTCGGGCAGCCGCCGGGCCCACGGAGGATCGATGATACGCGTACGCTCAATGCTCTTCGCGACGGCCCTTGGCCTCGCGAGCCTCACGGCGGGTGCCGCGCGGGCGCAGGATACCTGTACCGGCGACTGCAATCTGAACGGTGTGGTCACCATCAATGAGCTGATCCTCGGCGTGGGCATCAGCCTGGGTAACCAACTGGTCACCGCATGCCCGGCGTTCGACGCCAACGACAATGGCGTCGTCGCCATCACTGAGATCATCGCGGCCGTGGGCAAGTCGCTCAACGGCTGCGACGACGAGCCCCCTGTGGGCTTCTGCGGCGACGGAGACGTGAACGTCCCCGGCGAGACGTGTGACGATGGCAACAACCTCGGCGGAGACGAGTGCGCCGCGAACTGCACGGAACAGGTCCGGCGCATGACGGTCCTCGATCCGGCGCGCGCCGGAGCCACCGTCCAGCTGTCCAACCTGACCATTCCGCTGAACCTGACGGGGACGCAGGTCCTGACGGCGGGCATGCCGCGCGACACGGCCGTCGAGGGGCCGGACGGCAAGCTGTACAACGCCGGCGACATTCCGATCGTGATCAAGGCCGAGGATGTCCAATTCGACAAGATCCCGGTCTTTGGTCTCGTCTGCGCCTGCGTGCGCGGCGTTCCGGTCGAGGGATTCGGCGAAGGGATCTCCGGTACCGGCAAGGCCGCCTGCGGCACCGTGCCGATCACCGACATCAACTTCATCGTCGAGGTCGACCACAACACCACGCCCGGCAACGCGGGCAACGGCGGCCCGGAGAACGGTCTGCCGGATGACCCGACGTGCAGCTCGGTCTACGAGGTCTTCCCCGGCAGCTCGACCGTGGCGTGCGTCGAAGGCACCGGCCCCACCTGCATGACCCCCGACAACGAACACATCGGGGTGTGCATCAGCCCGCGCGTCATCAGCTACAGCGGGGGGGCGGCACCGCGCGGATCGGTCAGCCTGCTGAACAACTCCGCCATCGGTCTGCTGCAGGATGGCGCCACCTGCGGCACCGATTCGCGCAACCCCAACGGTTCGTGCAAGTACGCAGACTACGGCCCGGACTGCGAGCCGTGTACCGACGACGACGAGGAAAAGGGCATCGCGAACCTGTCGCCGACGGTCAGCGGCACGGCGGAGGTAGCGATCTACGACTTCCGCAATCAGGCTGGCGTCACGCTCAACGACGCGGCGACGTGCGGCGGCAACCCGCCCGTGGCCTGCATCACCAAGGTGAGTGGCGAGCCGCTCGACAATTGCGACGCGTTGCTGACCGACCCCAACGCGCCGCTGCGCGCCGTGTTGGTGACCGCCTTCCCGAGCATCGACTCGGCCATGATCGGTGACAACGTCGTCACCACGACCCTGGCCCCGATACAGTAGAAACAGCCGCGGTGCTCAGCCGGCTCGCCCCGCAGGGGGGCGGGCCGGCGGCACGCGTTGCCGTGGCGCCGACCCGACCGCCCCTCGGCGGTGGCGCCGCCCTCAGACCGACAGGGTCTCGAGGTGGTCGTAGAGCGCGCGCCACTTGGCGAAGCCGCGCGCGCAGTGGTCGCGCCGCTCGTCGTCGGGGGCGATCGACTCGAAGCGGCACATCGCACGGACCGCGCTGGCGATGTCGGGATGTACACCGGCGCCGGCCGCCACCAGCACGGCGCAGCCCAGGCCGGTGCTCTCGGGCTCGACGGCGCGGCGCACGGACAGGCCGGTGGCGTCCGCAAGCCACTGCACCAGCAACGCGTTGCGCGACATCCCGCCGCCGGCAGTCAGATGCGCGGCCGCGACGCCGGTGACCGCTTCGATCTGCTCGATGTTGGCGCGCACGGCGAAGGCGACGCTCTCGAGGAAGGCGCGCAGAATCTCACCCGCGGTCGGCCGCAGTTGCAACGTCGGAAAGCGGAACAACACGCCGCCCGGCATGTCGGGACGGATCTTGGTCAGGTCGAAGACGCGCGGGCCGATGAACGCGAACGTGCCGCTGTCGCCGGCGCCGCGCGCCAGGACCTCGGCGCGCGCGTAGCGATCGTCGCCTGGCACGAGGAGATCGAGCATCCACAGGTACGCATCGCCGGTGCTGCCGGCGTTCGACTCGATCACCCATCGATCCGTCACCACGTGGCAACCCGCCCAGAGATTGGACGCCGGATCGAGCAGCGGGCGATCGACGACCGCCTGGACCGGCGTCGTCGTCCCCAGGATGACCGCGACGTCGCCGGCTTCGACAGCGCCGGCGCCGAGCAGGGCGCATTGCGTGTCGGCGCCGCCGGTGAAGACGGGCGTGCCCTGGCGCAGGCCGGTGGCGGCAGCCGCGGCGGCGTGCACCGCGCCGACGCGCTCCCCAGAAGCGAAGATCGGCGGCAGGATGCCGGCCGGGATGTCGAATTCGGCAAGGATGTCGGACGACCACTGGCGCTGGCGGAAGTCGAACAACATCGACTCGGTGGCGTTCGACGGCTCGGTGCTGGCGGCCCCGCACAGACGGAAGGTCATCCAGTCATTGATCATCAGTATGCGCGCCACCGGCGGCCCGCCCTGCTTGCGGTACCAGAGGTAGCGCGCCAGGGCGAAGATGAACGGCGCCGAGTGGCCGGTGATCTCGTACAGCCGCTCGACGCCGAGCTGGCTGAGGACTTCCAGCCCTTCCAGAAAGCCGCGGCTGTCGAGGTTGGGGCCGGCGTACAGGGCCTGCCCGGCATCATCGAGAAAGACGCAACCCTCGCGCTGGCTCGTCGTGGCCACGCCGACCACGTCACCCGCGGCGCGCCCACTCGCCGCCAGCGCCTGGCGCGTGCAGCGCGCCAGGATCTGCCAGAAAGCCTCGGCGTCGAAGCTGTACTCCTTCACCAGCGCCACGTCGGGATTGGTGCGGACGGTGTAGTCCCAGCGCTCCGCGTGCGCGGCGAGCAGGCGCCCGTCGAGGTCGAAGAGCGTGCAGCGCGCGCCGCCGGTTCCGGCGTCGAGCGCCGCGATCACCGCCCCCATCGCCGGCTCAGCGGGGCAGGGTCTCGGGATTCGCGATGTGGCGCGGTCGCTCGCCGCGCAGCCAGGCCTCGATGCCGTCGACGATCGAATCGCTCTGGTGCCGGATGACGTCGCGCGTCGCTCCGCCCAGATGGGGCGAGACCAGGACGGTGGGCAGCTGGACGTAGCGATTCTCCGGCCGCACCGGTTCGTCGGCGAAGACGTCGAGAGCCGCGCCGGCCAGATGGCCATCGCGCAGCGCCGCGTACAACGCGTCGTCGTCGACGATGGCGGCGCGCGCCAGGTTGAGCAGGTAGGCACCGCGCTTCATCAAGCCAATGCGTCGCGCGTCGATGAGGCCATAGTTCTCCGCCGTATCCGGGCAGTGCAGGGTGACCATGTCGGCCTCGCGCACGACCGTATCGAGGTCGGCCGGCGCGGCGCCCAGCTCGGCAATCGCCGCCGGCGCGACGAACGGGTCGTAGACCAGCACGCGACTGCCGAAGGCACGCACCCGCTGCGTGACGCGCCGGCCGATCGCGCCGAAGCCGACCACGCCGACGGTGATGCCGCCCAGCTCGAAGCCGCCGTACGTGCCGTATACGCTCAGGTAGTCCTTGGTGCCGGTAAAGGTCATCTGCCCGGATTTGAGTAGATGGTTGACGGTGTAGATGTGGCGCGCCAGCGCCAGCATGAAGCCGAGCGTCAGGTCCGCAACGGCGTCGGCGTTGCGCCCCGGCGTGAAGAGCACCGGGATGCCCAACGCGGTGGCGC
>JBOHWA010000642.1:0-3723 GCA_050735855.1 Binatia bacterium | reverse complement strand
GAATGCTCATGATCATGCCGTTGATGCCGACCGATTTGCCGCTGCCGGTCGCCCCGGCGATCATCAGATGCGGCATGCGCGCCAGATCGCCGGCGACCGGATGGCCCGCCGTGTCCTTGCCGAGCGCCAGCGCCAACGGCGACGGCGACTGGGCAAACACCTCGGCCTCGATCATCTCGCGCAGGACGACTTCTTCGCGCCGCGCGTTGGCGACCTCGATGCCGACCACGGCCTTGCCCGGCACCGGGGCCAGGATCCGCACGCCCTGCGCGCGCAGCGCCATGGCGAGATCGTCGCCGAGGCTGACGATGCGGTTGACCTTCACGCCCGGCGCCGGCTCGATGTCGAAGGTCGTGATCACCGGGCCCGGCCGCACTTCGACCACCTTGCCGGCGATGCCGAAATCGCCGAGCTTGGCCTCGAGGATCTGCGAGCTGCGGCGCAGCGCTTCCTCGTCGACCCCCACCTCGTCGTGCTTGACGGCGGCGAGCAGCCGCGTCGGTGGGATCTGGTAGCGGTCGTCGCCGAACGGCAGCTCCTCCTGCAGCGGACGCGGCGCGCGCTTCTTGGCGGCCGCCGCCTGCCGCCGCTCGGCGTCGGCGTGCACGATCAGTGGTGCCGCATCGGACATCACCGGCGCCTCGCGCTTGAGGTTCACCTTCTGCCTGCGCACCACCACCTCGCGCACCGGCGGCTCGGCGCGCGACCGCACGCGACCCCAGGCGCCGCGCAGCCCGTGCGCGCTGCGCCCGACCAGTCCGCCGATCGACAGGCGCGTGGCAAAGAGGAACGCGAGCAGCGCCAGCGCCCCGACGAGCACGAACGTCCCGACCGCACCGAACGGTTGGGTCAGCAGCGCGGCGAGAAAGCCGCCGATCCAGCCGCCGGCCAGGGTCACCGGCCGGCCCGGCGGCGGCGGCGCCGACAGCGCCAGCAACACCGCGCTGCACAGCAGCAACAGCAGACCCGCGGCGCCGCGCGCGACGGTGATGCCGGACGCCGCGTGGCGGAAGAGCAGCACGGCCGCCACCACCAGGAAGAGGGGCAGGCAGTACGCGGCGAAGCCGAAGCCCTGCACCGCGAGGTCGGCCATCCCCTGCCCGACCCGGCCGGCGAAGTTCAGCTCGGACATGCCGCTCTGGTAGGCGAAGAAGCTGACCGCCATGAAGGCCGCGGCGGCGAGGCTGACGACCGCCGCGAACTCGTCGAGCAGGCCGGCCTCGTCGCGCACCGCCGGTTTCGGACGGCTGGGTGCCGTATCGGCTCGCGAGCGAGCCATGCTCACATCTCCATGACGAAGGGCAGAACCACCGGTCGGCGGTCGAGGGTCTTGCTCAGGTAGCGGCGCAACGCCTTGCGCACCTCCTCTTTGACTTCCATCGAGTCGGTGCGCGATTCGGGCGCGATGGCGTCGAGCGCAGCGATCACGACGGCGCGCGCCGCCTCGAAATAGCGCGCCTGGTCGCCTTCGTCGAAGATCCCGCGCGCGATGAAGTCGGGGCCCGAAACCAGCTCGCCGGTGTGCTGGTCGACGGCCAGCACCGCGAGCAGCAGGCCATCCTGCGAGAGATGGCGCCGGTCGCGCAGCACGATGTCGCTGATGTCGCCGATGCCCTTGCCGTCGACGAAGACCCGGCCGGCCGACACCGGCTCGAGCCGCCGCGCCCCGGCGGCATCGACCTCGAGCCGTTGCCCGTCCTCGAGCAGAAAGGTCGCGTCGTCCGCCAGGCCGACCGCCTGGGCCAGCCGGATGTGGTGCGCGAGATGCCGGTACTCGCCGTGCACCGGCACGAAGTAGCGCGGGCGCACCAGGTTCAACATGAGCGCCAACTCGTCCTGGCTGGCATGGCCGGAGACGTGGACATCGGCGTTGCGCGGGGTGAACACCTCGGCGCCGCGGCGGTACATATGGTTCATCATGTTGGTGATCGGCCGCTCGTTGCCGGGAATGATGCGCGACGACAGAATCACCGAGTCGCCGGGCTCCATGTGGACGGACTTGTGGTCCCCCATCGAGATGCGCGTCAGCGCCGACATCGGCTCGCCCTGGCTGCCCGAGGTGAGCACCGTGACGCGCTCGCGCGGCAGGCTGGCCAGGTCGCCGACCTCGGCGAAGATCGCCGCCGGCGCGCGCAGATAGCCGAGGTCGGTGGCGATGCGCAGGCTGTTGATGAGACTGCGGCCGACGACGACGACCCGGCGGTCGGTCGCCTCGGACAGGTCGACGACCTGCTGGATGCGGTGGACGTGCGACGAGAAGGTCGAGAAGAACACGCGCCCCCTGGCGCCCTGGAAGACCCCGTCCAGGCCGTGGCGCACGGTGCGCTCGGAGCCGGTCGATCCCCGGTGCTCGACGTTGGTCGAGTCGGACAACAGCAACAGCACCCCGCGCGCCCCATACTCCGCAAAGGCCTGGATGTCCGGCCCGCGGCCGTCGATCGGCGTGTGGTCGATCTTGAAATCGCCGGTGTGCACCACCACGCCGGCCGGCGTCGTGATCGCCAGGCCGACCGCATCGACGATCGAGTGCGTCACGTGGATCGGATCGATGCCGAACGGCCCCATCTCCCAGCGCTGGCGCGGCCGGTAGACCTGCAGGTCGACCTTGCCCTCGAGCCCGTGCTCGCGCAGGCGGGCGGTGATCAGGCCGGCCGCCATCGGCGTCGCATGCACCGGTACGTCGAGGTCGCGCAGCGCGTACGGCAGGGCGCCGATGTGATCCTCGTGGCCGTGCGTGATGACGAAGCCGCGAAAGCGCTCACCGAGCTGGCGGAGGTAGTCGAAATCGGGAATCACCAGATCGATGCCGAGCATCGTCGTGTCCGGGAACATGACCCCGCAGTCGATCGCGATCGCGTCGCCGCCGACGTGCTCGAGCACCAGGCAGTTGAGCCCGATCTCGCCCAAGCCGCCGAGCGGCACGACGCGCAGCGCGCCGTCAGTCGCCGTCGTCATCGCAACCTCGCCACGGCGGTTGCGCTGGGCGCGGCAAGGGCACGCACGTGCGTGCGATAGGAGCGCAGCCGCCGGATCGCCCGGCGGGGTGAAACGCGTTCGCCGTGCGCTGCATGCACTCTCCGCATCGTCCCCAACACCAACCGGAGCGGATGATAGCGGCGCGTGCTCGCGCAAGTCAACGCGATGCTTGACAGCTTGACTCGCACGTTGCTAGCGTCCGCGCCGCTCGATCATTTCACGCGAGGTCATTCGACCTCGACCGTCGCGAGCGACAGCGACACCATTCTCATCGAAAGCGAGGGCTCCCGCCGTGGTCAATAAGGCCATCATCATCGGCAATCTGGGACGCGACCCGGAAGTGCGGTTCACCCCGAGCGGGCGCGCCGTTGCCAAGTTCTCCGTCGCCACGACCGAACGCTGGACCGATCAGCAGGGTCAGAAGCAGGAGAAGACCGAGTGGCACAACATCGTCGTCTGGGGAAAGCAGGCGGAGACCTGCGGACAGTACCTGTCGAAGGGCCGGCAGGTCTTCGTCGAAGGCCGCATCACCACGCGCAGCTATGACGACAAGGACGGCGTGAAGAAGTACATGACCGAGATCGTCGCTCGCGACGTGCGTTTCCTCGGCGGCGGTGGCGGCGGTGCAGGTGGTGGCGGTGGCGGCGGTGGCGGTGGCGGCGGTGGCGGCCGTGTCGCTGATCAGGGCTTCTCGGCTCCGGCCGGCGAGGATTCCGCCCCGCACGAGGACGACGACATCCCCTTCTG
>JBOHWA010000641.1:0-1852 GCA_050735855.1 Binatia bacterium | reverse complement strand
GGGCTTGGTCGCTTCGAAGCTGCCGTCGTTGACGCCGAACTCGTCGCTCAGCGTGCGCGTCGTGCCGAGGAACTTCGGCGCCTTGAGATCCGTCGCCTTGTAGCACTTGTAGCTGTCGAGCGCGGCGGGCAGCGAGAAGCGCGACATGAAGTCCCAGGCCGTCGCGGCGACGACGATGTCGGGGTTGATGTACACGACATGTCCGCTGTTGACGCTACACAGGCCGACTTCGACGCCGTCGGCACAGTTGGTGTACGTCTGGCAGTTGCTGCCGCCGTCGATCACGGTTTCGTCCGGTGTCACGCCGACGCACTGCGCGTTGTTGCGCCACGACAAAAAGCTCGGCGCCGCGGTACCGTACGGCACGGTCATGTCGTTCAGCCCCATGAACATCATCAACGCCAGCGGTCGCGATGGCGTGCACGGGCTGACGCCGATGAAGGCGGCGGTGGGGGCGAAGGCGGCGAAGACGTCGGCGGCCTCGCAGGCCAGGCGATGGGTCATGAAGCCGCCGTTGGAGAGACCGGTGGAGTAGACGCGGCGGCGGTCGATGTTGGCCTCGGCGGCGATCTGGTCGACCAGCGCGCGGGCAAAGCCGACGTCGTCGATGTTGTTGCTCACCGCCCCGCCGCAGCAGAAGCCGGCGTTGAAGGTGTTGAAGAGGCCCTGCGGGTAGGCGACGATGTAGCCTTCGCTGTTGGCCAGGGCCTGGAAGCCGGAGACACTGCGCTCCTGGGTCTTGTTCGAGCCGGCGCCGTGGAAGTCGACCACCAACGGCACCGCGCTGCTGCCGTCGTAGCTGGCCGGCACGTAGACGTCATACTGGCGCGTCTGGCTGTCGAACGACATGCTGCGCGCGTTCAGGCCGGTGGTGAACACGGCCGCCGCCGGCGTCGCCGATGCCAGCAGCAGCGCCACCGCCATGCCCGCGAACCGCCGGCCCCAGACTCCGTGCCCCATGTGAGCCTCCCCCATGCACCGGTCGTCGCACACCGCGTGCGCGCCTTGCAACCCGAATCCGCCCGAGCGACCGATACGGCCCGCTCAGTGGTCGGCGGTCAGTTTCTCCTCCAACCCGGCCAGGTGCTATGGGGCTGCCGGTTTCGATTCGGCCGGGGAGGCGCCGGCCAGAGGAGAGTGCGCATGAAGGTATACGATTCGTTGGGACCCAACCCGCGCGCCCTGCGCATGTTCCTGCTCGAGAAGGGGGTGACGCTGGAGACCGCCACGGTCGACCTGCTCGGCGCCGAGAACCGGCGCCCGCCGTACACCGAGCGCAACCCCGGCGGCCAGGTGCCGGCGCTCGAGCTCGACGACGGCCGCGTCATCGGCGAGACCGTGGCGATCTTCGAGTACCTCGAGGAGCGCCATCCCACCCCGCCGCTGATCGGCGCCACCCCCGAGGAGCGCGCCGAGACGCGCATGTGGCAACGGCGCATCGAGCTCAACATCACCGAGCCGATCTACAACGGCTTCCGCTACTCCGAGGGCCTCGCCCTGTTCGAGGGCCGCATGCGCGTGCTGCCGGAAGCCGCCGACGGTCTGAAGACGATCGCGCGCGAGAAGCTCGCCTGGCTCGACGGCCTGATGCCCGGCCGCTCGTTCATCGCCGGCGACCGCTTCACCATCGCCGACATCATCCTGTACTGCGCCGTCGACTTCGCCGGCACGGTCAATCAGCCGCTGGATCCGAGCCTGCGCAACCTGAACGCCTGGCTGGCGCGCGTCGCCACCCGCCCGAGCGCCGAGGGCAGCCTGCATCCGCTGGCGCCCGCCATGGGCATGCGCGGCTGACCAGCTGGCCGGGTCGGCGGGACCTGGAGGGCGCCGGGCCCTCGGCGCCGGGGGGGGT
>JBOHWA010000640.1:0-14976 GCA_050735855.1 Binatia bacterium | reverse complement strand
CGCCACCCGGTCGGCCGCCAACTTCGAGCGCGCGTAGAAGCCGCGCTCGCCGCCGTCGTCGTCGTAGGCGCTCTCCTCGGTGACCGTCGCCCCGTCCGCCGGCACCGCGTAGACGCTGAGCGAGCTGACATGGACGATGCGCGACACACCGGCGGCCACGGCCGTCTGGATGATCGTCTCGGTGGCGCGCACGTTGGCCGCTTCGAATTCCTCCCAGCGGCCGCTGGTGCTGACCCGCGCCCCGGCGTGGATGACCCAGTCGACGCCCTCGACCGCCCGCGTCAGGCAGGCGGCATCGCACAGATCGCCCTCGATCCGCTCCTCCGCCTCGCTGCGGCGCCCCGGCCGCACCAGCGCGCGCACCGTGATGCCGTCGGCGCGCAGACGCGCCACTGTGGCGGCGCCCAGGAAACCCGTCGCCCCCGTTACCAGTGCCTTCATCGGCTTACCCGGCGAGCGCCGTCGGCGCGGCGCTGACGCCGCTGCGGAGCAGGATCTCGTCGTACCACGCCACCACGTCGCGCCCCTCGGCCGCGCTCACCGGCGGCTCACCGCCGCTGCTGACCTGCGCGTAGAGCGCCCGCAGATGCGCGCCGATGCCCGGGTAGAAGCGCTGCCGGCCGCGCGCGAACGCGATGGTGTTCTGCGCCGTCGCCGACACCAACTGGCTCGCCTCGCTCAGGTTCGGCCACACCTTGCCGATCAACTTCGGCAGCCGTCGCGGACGGCGTTCGATCAGCGTCATGTTGTTCAGGTTGACGTCGAGGCTGCCGGCGCTGCCGAGCAACGTCAGGCGGTTCATGAAGGGCTGCGCCCGCATCGACATGGTCACGCTCGCCAGGGCGTGCTCGCCGTCCGCCACCAGGCGCACTTCCTCGAGCCCGCCGGTGTCGCCGCGCCGCACGACCACTTGCAGGTCGCGCACCGGGCCGGCAAAGCGCCGCATGAGATAGAGCGGATGCGACGCCAGATTGTTGAGCAGCCCGCCCGGCAGGCGTGTGCTCCAGTGCCCCTGCGGGCCCGCCGGCTTGTCCGCCTCGCCGACGTCGGCGCCCTGGAACACTTCGACCCCGACCAGGCGGCCGAGCCGCCCGCTGCGCAGGATCGCCGCCGCCCGCTGCACGACCGGGTCGAACCAGCGGTTGTGATCGACGCTGACCCAGCGACCGGCGCGCTTGGCGGCGGCGACCACCGCGTCGGCGTCGGCGGTGCTGAGCGCCAGCGGCTTCTCCACCAACACGTTCACGCCCGCCTTGAGCAGTTCCATGGCGAGCGGGGCGTGCGTGCTCGGCGGCGTCAGGACGTGCACCACCTCGGGGCGGCCGCGCTCCACCAACTCGGCGAGCGAGCCGAAGGCGGGCAGCTTCACCTCGGCCGCGAACGACGCCAACGCGGTGGCATCGGTGTCACACAACCCGACCAACTCGACGGTCGGCAACTCACTCAGATAGGTGCGGTGCACGCGGGCGATGCGCCCGCAACCGATCAGCCCTACGCGCACCGACACCGTCACGCAGCTCCCTGCAGGCGTCCGTTGGCACTCAACCACTTCGCATTGTGGAACTGCTCGTTGCGGAAGTCCGCCACGGCGCCGCTGGTCAACAGGGTGCCGACCTCACCGATCGCATGGTCGACGGTGCGCTGCGGCTGGAACCCCAGCACGTTGCGGATGCGATCGAAGCTCACCCGATAGCTGCGCGCATCATTGCTGTCCGGCGCATACTCGATGCGCGTGTTGGGCACCTGCTGCGCCACCCGCTCGGCGGTCTCGCCGACCGTGTAGTTCTGGCTGTCGGAGCCGACGTTGAAGATCTGCTCGCGCGGCGCCTTGGCTTCGACGCCGAGCAGGAAGGCCTCGGCGGCATCCTGCACATGCAGATGCGGGCGCCACTGTTTCGCGCCGCTGACCCGGATCGCCCCCTGCGCCGTGGCGCAGGCGGTCATGGTGTTCACCATCAGGTCGAAGCGCATGCGCGGGGAGACGCCACAGACGGTCGCCAGGCGCAGGATGATCACCTCGACGTCCTGCTGGTTGAGCAGCAGATCCTCCGACATGATGCGGGTCCGCGCATACAGCGACACCGGGTTGAGGTGCGATCCCTCGTCCAGGAAGTCGTTGCCGTTGGCGCCGTACACACTGCAGGACGAGGCAAAGACCAACCGCTCGACCTTCGCCGCGCGACAGGCCGCCAGGGTCTGCCGGGTCGACTCGTAGTTGATCGCCATCGTGCGCGACGGATCGAGGTCGCACGCCGCGTCGCCGACGATCGCCGCCAGCGCGACGACCGCGCGGACGCCCTTGACGGCGCGCGCGAGGTCCTGCTCATCGCAGATGTCCCCGTTGATCAACTCGAGCCCGGCGTGCTCGGCCAGCGCGTCGAGCCCGTGATTGCCGTACACGAGGTTATCGAGAACGCGCACGCGATGCCCGCGTGCCAGCAGCTTGCGAGTCAGATGCGAGCCGACATAGCCGGCGCCACCAGTGACGAGAACCAACTCCCCCATGAGCATTTTCCCCCTGTTAGGCCTACGGGCTTGAGCTTCGGTTGCGACTATTGTCGCGCGACGGCCACGCTGCCCGTGGCACCGGCACGCTCACCAGCAAAGGCATCGGCGCTCAGCAGATCGCTCAGCGCGGGAACGATACGATACTCGACCCCGGCCTGCTCGCACACGTCGACGACTTCGCGCGCCGCGTGGTCGCTCAGATCGGACATACACACGAAGACCGCCTGGATCCGATTGGCGGAGACCGCCAGCGGCAGCTCGGCTGCGCCGCCCAGCACCCGCACGCCGTGGATCAGCGAGCCCCAGCGCTCGGGCACTTCATCGATGAAACCCACCGGCCGATACGGGCACAGCGGATCCTCGAGCAGCGTGCGCGCGATCTGCTCGCCGCCGACCCCGGCCCCGACGACCAGCGCCTTGTGACGGCGCTGCCCGCGCTCACGCCAGCTGTGCCGTACCCAGGCACGCAGGCCGTAGCGCACGGCCGCCAGCATGAACAGCACAATGGCGAAGTCGATGATGAACACCGAGCGCGGAAAGGACTGCAGGCCGACGAAGAAGGTCAACCCACCGCTGATCACGGCGCTCAGCGTCACGGCCTTGAAGATGGCGGCCAGGTCCCAGCGCCCGAAATAGGCGAAGACGCCCTGATAGGCGCCGTAGTACATCAGCGCCCCCGAACGGGCGACCAACGTGATCAGCATCGGTAGGATCAGGAACCGTGCTTCGATCGGCCAGGTGAAATCGTAGCGAATCATGAACGCCAGGTAGCACGACGCGACAATGAGCGCGCAGTCGAGCCCGAACAGCGCGACGCGATGGCGCCGCCGCCAGAGGAACTGCGTCTTCACCGCCCCGCGCACCGTCGCCCACAGCCCCTGGGCGAGCAGGCCCATGTCACCCCAGAAGCTCGCCGACGTGACGTACTCGAGATCGCGCGCCAGCTTCTCCGGCAGGATGTGCTGCGCGTAGTACGCTTCGGTGTCCTTCAGGCCTTCGGGATAGCTCTCGAGCTCGTCGCGGCCGAGAATCTGGCTCGGGCCCACCATGCCGGGTCGCACGTCGAGCACGCGCCGCTGCGCCTTGGTGTAGAAGCGGACGAAGTACGGATCCTCCGGCCGCGGGCCGATCAGGCTCATCTCGCCGCGCACCACGTTGATCAGCTGCGGCAGCTCGTCGATCTTGAACCAGCGCAGCAGCTGCCCGACGCGCGTGACGCGCGGATCGCGCTTGGTGGTGAGCCGCGATCCCATCTTGTACGCCCCGGTCACCATGCTGCGGAACTTGAAGATGCGAAACGACTTGCCGCGCACGCCGATGCGCTCCTGGCGAAAGAACACTGGTCCCTGGCTGTCCAACTTGATCAGCACCGCGACCACCAACAGGAATGGCAGCAGAATGATCAGCCCGACGGTGGCGATCAGCAGGTCGACGGCTCGCTTCAGCATCGCATGATCACCGGCGGTGGCGGCGGACAATGCCGCGCAGGGTTTCGGCGACGCGCTCCACATCGACAGCGCGCAGGCCGGGATACAGCGGCAGGGAAATCGTGCGCTGCCACTGGGCGTGCGCCACGGGCAGGTCCTCGGCGCGCACGCCGACGACGTCGCGATAGTAGCTGTGCTCGTGCAGCGGGATGAAGTGCACACTGGTCCCGATCCCCGCGGCGGTCAGCTCCTGGATCACCTCGTCACGTCCGATGCGCAGCCGTTCGGCGCGCACGCGCACGACGAACAGATGCCAGGCGTGCTCGACCTCGGGCCGGCAGGTGGGGAGCTCGAGCGCGTCGACATCGGCCAGCGCCGTGCGGTACTGCTCGACGATGCGCCGGCGCTCCGCCTGCATGGCCGGCAGGCGCTGGAGCTGGACCAAGCCGAGGGCGGCGTTCATGTCGGTCATGTTATATTTGAAGCCGGGATAGGCGACATCGTACCGCCAGCTGCCCTCTTTGCTGTAGCGCTTCCAGGCATCGCGCGTCATGCCGTGCAGGCGCCGCGCCCGTATGCGCTCGACCAAGGCGTCGTCGGCGCTGGTCACCATGCCGCCCTCGCCCGTGGTCAGGTTCTTGGTGGCGTAGAAACTGAAGACCGTCAGCCTGCCGATGTTGCCCACCATCCGGCCGCGGTAGCGGGCCGGCAGGGCATGCGCCGCATCCTCCATCACCGGCACGCCGTGCGACTGCGCCAGCTCCAGCACCGCGGTCATGTCGCACGGGTGGCCGGCGAAATGCACCGGCACGATCGCCTTGGTGCGCGAGGTCCATTTGCGCGCCGCGTCGGCGACGTCGAGGTTGAGCGTATCGGGTTCGCAGTCGACCAGCACCGGCCGGGCGCCGGCATGGATGACGGTCGCCCCGGTCGACGCGAAGGTCAACGTCGGGACCAGCACCTCGTCGCCTGCGCCGATGCCGAGCGCGTCGAGCCCGAGGTGCAGCCCGGCGGTCGCCGAACTCACCGCGACGCCGTGCGGGGCCGTGACGGCTTCGGCGAACTGCTCCTCGAAGGCGCGCGTCTTCGGCCCCATCGTCAGCCAGCCGGAGCGCAGGGTATCGACGACGGCGTCGATCTCCGCCTGGTCAACACTCGGCCGATGGAACGGCAGAAACGGTAGCTCGGCGCCGGCACTCATCGCATCCTCTCGCACCGCCGGTTGCCCGGCGCCCCCCTGGCTGGCCGCTGCGCTCATGCCAGCACCCGCCGCCCGCCCAACTCACCGCCCTCTTCCGCGAAGCGCAACAACCCGCCGGCCTTGCGCCAGAAGCCGTCGTGGCTCCCGCGCACGGCCGCCCAACGGGCGAGGAGCGCGCGCAGCGGCGCCGCGCGCAGCAGGACGCCCGCGGCCGGATGGAACAACACGCGCTGGCGCAAGGGCGCGGCGCGGTAGCCCATGCCGTACTTGAACTGGTCGAGCGGACCGACCGGCTCGAGCGACTCCAACCCGAAGGTGGCCTCACGCAGGCCGCGCCGGGCCAGCATCTCCTGCGTCACGGTGAAGACCAGCGCGTTGTTCGGGTAGGCGTCGAGCTGATCGCTGCGCGAGCGCGCCAGGAGCAGCTCGACGCAGTCATCCAACGTGACGGTGACCAGAAACGCGGCCAGCTCGCCACCGACGAAGGCGCCCCACCCTTCCATCCCCGGCGTCGTCGCGGCGGCGGCCCAATATCGATCCCAGGCCGGTCCAGCGAGGCGCACGCCGCGCCCCTGGCGCGCCAGCGTATCGCGATCGGCGGCGTGCCCCTGGGCGGCGATCGTGGCGAAGGACACCGGCCCGACCTCGCAGCGCTTCAAGCCGCGGCGCACCTTGCTGCGCGAGTTGGCGCCGAGCGACTCGAGCCCGTAGTCACGCGTGTCGCAGACGATCTGGTAGCTGAGCTTGCCCGGCCCATCCAGCGGCGCCGAGAAGCGCAGCGCGACGCACGGCCGATGCCGCATCAGCGCCCGGATCTCATCCGGCGCCGGCTGCAGCAGCCGGTGCGATGGCATGCTCTGGAAACAGCCGCGGCTGGCGTCATACCAATGCGCACCGGCACCGTGCAGGACGCGGTGGCCGGTCGCGCCCAGGAAGGCGGCGAACGGGGCCGGGTCGACGGTCGCCGACGACGGGTTGGACCACCGCGGCGGCAGGTCGTCCACGTGCACCGCGGCCAGGGCGCGCTCCCCGGCGCTGCTCAGAGGTCCGCTCACGCCGCCACCGCCTGCACCGGCACGTCCGGCTGATAGCGTTTGATCAACACCGCCGCGATGCCGATCAACATGTAGGTGAAAATCAGATCCCAGAGATCGGCGAAGAGCGAGAACACCAGGAACGACACCAGACAGATTCGCGTCGCCACCAGCACCCAGTCGAGCCCGTCGGCGCGCGCATGCGCCATGGCCTCGGGCGACCCCTCGCAGCGCCACAGATCGCGGATCGTGTAGTAGAAAAGCGCCAGATACACGCCCAGGGTCAGCAGCCCTCCCTCCACCAGGATCTTGAGAAAGGAATTGTGCGGCGCCGCCGCCGAGCGCAGCGGATCGGTGATGAAGCGTACGTACGGCCAGTTGCCGGGTCCGATGCCGGCCAGCGGCGCATCGGTCCAGATCTTGAAGCCGACGCCGTAGGTATATCCGCGCCGCGCGATAGATCCCTGGCCTTCGGTGTTGGACTCGCTGCTCAGACCGGGCACGTTCGACACGCGCTCGAGCGCCTCCTCGGGGACGACCTGTCCGATCAGCATGGCGCCGATACCGATCACCGCGATGGCGTAGACGATGCGGCTCGCACCGCCGCGCCGGCGCACGAACAGCAGCAGCCCAGACAGCGTGAGGCCGACGACGCCGCCGCGCGACGCCGACAGGAAGATGGTGATCACCATGAGCAGCACCGCAGCCACCGCCAGCCAGCGCCAGCGCCGGGCGTGCACCTGGCTGTATTCCCAGATGTAGATGAGCGCCAGCGTGCAGATGAGCGCCAGACGGTTGGGGTTCTGCGTGCTCTGGATCAACACTTCGACGCCGCCGGCGCGATAGTCGGCGATCTCCGGCCGCCCGCCCTGATAGAGCGCGGCGGAGGACCCGCTCCATGCCGTGCTGACGGCGAGGGCGATGAACACGGCGACGATCAAGCGCAGGTCGCGCGGGCGGGTGATGAAGAAGACGAACAGCACCAGGAAGAGCGCGCGGGAGATCAGCAGTCGCGAGGGATC
The DNA here is from genome assembly GCA_050735855.1 of Binatia bacterium. Taxonomy (GTDB): domain Bacteria; phylum Desulfobacterota; class Binatia; order HRBIN30; family CADEER01; genus JBOHWA01. The sequence goes on along the minus strand of JBOHWA010000640.1, from coordinate 7,784 downwards.
CTGGCCGCCGGTGAGGCGCAGACCGAGGTCGATCTGCTCGCTCGGATCGATCCCGCTGATCAGGCCCGAGAAGGTCAGCGCCAGCGTCGCGAGGACGATGCATTGCACCTGGCGGCTCTTGAGGAACGACCAGTCACCGTCCCGATAGACGTGGTACACGAGCAGCAGCGAGAGAAAGAGGCCGAGCAGGTTGTTCAGCGTCAGCAGGCCCTCGCCGGCGGGCACCAAGCTGGCAAGGCCGGCGAAGCCCTCGCGCTCGTAACGCCGCGAGCCGTACTGCACCATCAACGTCACCATGATCGCGGCGACACCCCACTGCGGGCGCAGCGCGACGATGATCAGCCCAAAGCCGCCGATCAGCGTCATGGTGAGCGATTCGGGCCCCAGCATGGCAGCGCCGATGGCGATGACACCGAGCGCCAGCAGCGGCAGGAGCAGGCCGAAGCGCTCGGTCGGCTCGCTGGCCGCCCCGCGCAGGGTCGTGCTGCGCATCAGAGCAAGGCCTGCACGGCCGCCGGCACATACGAGCGACGGCGATTGAGGACGACCCCGAAGATGCGCGCCCCGACTCGATCGAGACTCTTCTTGGCACTCTCCGCGTCGACCACCGGGGTGCGGTCGGCTTCGACGACGAGGATGACGCCATCGACCTTGGGTGCCAGGATCGACGCGTCGGCGTACCGATTGACCGGCGGCAGGTCGATGATGACGAAGTCGAAATCGGCCATCACTTCCGCCACCGCGCCGGCGATGGCCTCGCAGTCGATGACGGCCGGCCGCACGCCGGCGCTGATCACCGACAGGTTCCAGTCGCGCACCGGCGTGATCAGCGACGCGGGGCCCGCTTCGCCGCCGAGAAACTCGGCCAGGCCGGGGCCCTTGCCGATCGGCAGCTGCTGCGCGAATGACGGGGTGCGCAGATTGCCCTCGACCAGCAGGACGCGGGTCTCGCCCTCGGCCGCCAGCGCGCGCGCCAGGCCGACGGCGACGCGCGTCGCCCCCTCACCATGACGGGTGGCGGTGATCGCGATGGTGCGCACTTCCGAGTAGGCGGGCGCAAAGAGCAGACTGGCGCGCAAGCGGCGGTAGTCGTCCTCCTCCTGCTGCCCGTGATGGCCGTTCTGGCCATTGCGCGCCGACTGGGGCTCGTTGGAGTGGCCGTTGCCGCGCACCTGGTCCCGCGCAATCTCGCGTTCCCGTTCCGCGCGCTTCAGCGCATCGTAGATCTTGCTCACGACGACTCCATGCTCCGAGCTCCCGTCACGCGCTCAATACCCAAGCTGCCGCAGCCGTTCCTTGGTCGACTGGTCCACATCGACCGAAACGGACGCCACCGACACCGTATCCCCGAAGCGAGCCAAAAGCGTCTGAAGCTCCCCCACTCCGTTTTCGCTCACTGTGGAGCCGTTTTCCAGTAGATTTCGTTGTTCCTGCTGATCAGACGCCAAGTTGTACAGCTCGGAGCGCTCCTGGCCGCGCGCTTCGTCCTTGGTTTCCTGCAATTTGACGTCGCCACGCCGGACCATCCGCGACACATAAGTGCCACCTTCCATCCACCAGTGCTCCGAAAAGGCCGCCGGGCTCTGGGTGGGAGCCGCGGCGAACAACGGCCGGCCATCCTGTTCGGCCGCCGCGGCCTGGCCTGGATCGACCAGGCCCGTGATGGTCGGAAAGAGGTCCACCAGCATGGCGAGGTCCGGGCGCCGTTCGGGCTTCAGGCGTTCGGGGAGGCGGAAGGCCAGCGGCACATGCACGACTTCGTTGTAGAGTTGGTTGCCGTGGCGCCAGTTCTTGTGCTCGTAGAACTCCTCGCCGTGGTCGGCCGTCACCACTAGGAGGGTCCGGTCGAGCTGTCCCGTGCGGCGCAGCGCCTCGACCACGCGGCCGAGTTGCTCGTCGGCGTAGGCGATCGCCCCGTCATACTGGGCGATCAGCGCCTCGTGGTCGGGCGCGGCCAGCGGCTGGGCAGCGTCAAAGATGGTTTGCACCCGCGCCGGCGGCACCGTCGGCCCCTTGGTCCCGTCCCAGCCGGCCGGCCGGAACCGTTGGACGTATTCGGCCGGCGGGTCGTACGGATCGTGCGGGCCGATCAGGTGGACGTAGAGAAAGAACGGGGAATCCCCACTGGCGGCCTGCGCGTCGATCCATTCGACCGCAGAATCGGTGAGCAGGCGGTCGCGCTCCGAGTTGCCGCTATTGCCGCTGCTACCCCAGAACGCCCAACCGGCCAGGTTGGAGGGTAGCCCGGCCGCCTTCAGGGCCCGGTCGCCGCGCTTGAGCACCTTGTACAGGTTGGTGAGCTGAGCCCCCATCGCGCGCCCGCTCTCGAAGGAGTCGAAGCCGCGATCGAAGCGGAACTCCGGGGTGATCCACGGGTTGCCCGAGAACGCCGCCGTTCGGTAGCCGCGCTCACGCAAGGCCTCGGCCAGGGTGGGCCGCTCGGAACCGAGGGCGTCGCGACTCGAGACGACGCCGTGCTTGTGCACGAACACGCCGGTCATCAGGGATGCAACGGAGGGCTTGGTCCACGGGGCCTGCGCCACCGTCTGTTCAAAGACCACGCCTTCGCGCGCCACCGCGTCGAAATGCGGGCTGGTCGGCCGCGTATAGCCGTAGGCACCGGTGTGGTCGGCGCGCAGCGTATCGATCAGGACGACGACGACGTTGAACGGTGGCGGCGTCTGGCCCGCGGGGACCGCCGTGCGCCCCCCGTCGCGACCGGCGATCAGCGGCCCCGCGCTGGTCGCCACCGCCAGCAGCAGCACGGCTGCGCCGACGGCGCGCGGAACGCGCAACAGGAGCGGCACCAGCACCGCCACCAGGAGGGCGGCCGCCGCCGTGCCGAAGAGCGATCGACCGCTGCCGAAGCGAGGCAGGTAGGCGAAGTTCAGCCACGGCAGGACCAGCAACAGGGAGAAGGCCACGCCGGCGATCGTCAGCCCCCGGCGCCGGCTGAACAGCGCCGCCGCCCCGTAGAAGAGCAGCGCCGCGCCGGAATACGCCAGCCACAACGCCGCGCGCAGGCCCCATCCCGGCGGCGCGATGCCGCCACCCTGGAGGCGCAGGACCTCGAATGATTCGGCCAACAGGCCGCACAATCCGGCAAACAGGAATGCGCGACCCCATCCAGCACCTCTGCCCGGGCTGGCGGGACTCTCACCACGAACGTCTACCAACGACCGATCCTCGCGCCCACGGCCCCCCGACCGTGTCGCACTAGGTCTATCCGAACTGTTCCCCGCCCAGCGCTGAGACCACAGCGCCAGCCGTTCACCGCTGCTTGGCTTCTGCCACCGCTCCGATCACCGGCAATCCCAGATAGCGTTCGACGTCGCGCTCGAAACGCAGGGTGCGGTTCAAATACTCCAGCCCAAAGGCGCCACCCAGGCTGACCGCCAGGCCGGAGATGATCGCCAACATCAGCGGGACCTTGCGGTCGTCGGTGCGATCGAGCGGCAGTCCCGGACGCTCGACGACGGCGATGTTGACCAGCTTGCTCTGATCCATCGCCGCCTCGAGGGCCGCCTCTTGGCTGCGACGGACATACAACTCGACCGCGGTGCGATGGCGCTGGACATCCTGGTCGAGCCGATCGAACTCCATCGCCCGCTGCTTGAGCGAGACCAGCTGGCGACGACTGCGCGATACGTCTTCCTCCAGCGCCACCTTACGCGCCCGGTTCTCGCGCAGCTTGGCCTCGAGCTCGAGCAATGCCGTGAGCCGGGCTTCGTACACCGGGTTGGCGGCGAAGGTCTCACTGCTCACCGCCATCGCCTCGCGGGCCGTGGCGCGGCTCAGCTTCGATTCCAGGTCCTGGATCTCGACCAGGTTGTCCCGCACATGGCGATCGTTCTCGGTGTACTTGCGCAGCAACGCGACGCGATCCACCTCGCGGTCGACGACGTGCTCCTTCAACTGCCGGACGACCGGATTGACCTCGAGCTTCTGCAAGCGCTTGACCACTTCCGGCTGCGCCGCCAGCTGTTCGCGCACGACCCGCAGCTTCTCGTCGGTACCGACGATCAACGCGGTGCGCTGGCGCAGCTCGCTCTCGAGCGCCGACACGCTGTTGACCGCCGCCAGGATCTCGGCCGCCGGCGACACGACGCCCTCGCGCTGCGAGAAGTCGCCCAGCGTCGCCTCGGCGCGCCGCAGGTTCTGCAGCAGCATCGCGCTCTGTTCCTCGTAGAAGCCGCTCAACCCCTGCTGCGAGTGCACCATCGCGTGGTAGGACATGTACTCGTCGATGATGCGGTTGACGACCTGCGCCGCCTGCGACGCATCGCCGGAGCCGAAGCGGATCTCGATGACGTTCGAATTGCGGATCGGCGTCACCTTGAGGCGGTTGCCGATGCGCATGGCGCGCTCGCTGATGCGCTCGTGATCGTCCGCCGCGTTGGCGATGTTGACCACGTTGCCGCCGGCGCGCGCCAGGGCCAGCCCGCGCACCACCTGCTCGAGCAGGTAGCGGCTGCGGATGACGTGCACTTCCGAGTTGACCACCGACTCGTTCAGCTTGAGCAGCGCCAGGCTGTCGACCTCGGTCGGCTGGATGGTGGCGTCGGCGCGATCGCTGGTGATCATCACCGTACCGCGCGCGCTGTACTGGGCGCCGCGCGACAAGACGGCCAACAGGCCGGACAGGGCGACCACCGCGAACAGGCCGGCGATCAACCGCCAGCGCTTGAAGACCACGTGCATGATCTCGAACAGCTGCTCTTTGGCACTGGCGCTGCGCAGCGGCTCGGGACCGTTGCCGTTCCCGTTGCCACCGTTGCCATTGCCGTAGCCGTTCCCGCCGTTGCCGTAGCCGTTGCCGTAGCCGTTGCCGTGGCCCTGGCCCTGGTTGTTCTCGGTCTTGAGGTAGCCGTTGCCGTTGCCGTGACCGTGACCGTTGCCCGCCGTCGCGTAGCCGTTGCCGCCGCCCTGTTGTCCGCTGCCCGGGTTGGGCGTTCGGCTGCCACCGCCTTGGCTGTTGCGGTACCCGGTCAATGTCCCGCCTGCCCTATATCCTGCCATTGTCTTCGCTCCGCTTTCCCGTCGTTACGGGTTCAACCCGACGCCCAGGCGTGGCATGGTCGGCATCAGGCCCCGGATGTACAGTCGGACAAATGAGTTCGCGTCTCCGATGAATGTCCGAGGCACATAGATCACGTCGTTGACCGCCAAATTCGTGAGCTCTGGCGAGCCTTTTTGGATCTCGGAACTGAAGTCCAGCCGGGTTGCATCGAGGCTATTACCTTTGCTCGAGAGGTGCAACACGCTGTCGATGCGGGCCACTTCGGTAAATCCGCCGCGGTCCAGGATGGCCTGCATCGGGGTCATCCCGACGCGGTAGGAGACCACGCCGGGCAGCCGCACCTCACCGCCGACGTAGACTTTGCGCGGCCCGAGCTCGGCGACGATGACCGCCACCTCGGGATCGCGCAGGTTGGTGCTGGACAGCGTCTCGATATCGTTGGACAGCTCCTCGGCCGTCTTGCCGCGCGCCTGCACTTCGCCGACGCCGGGGATCGAGATGTTGCCGTCCGGGTCGATCTCGACCTTGACGTCCATCTCGGGCTGGTAGACGAACTTGATCCGCAGCACGTCGCCCGGCTCCAGCTTGTACTGCCCGGTTTCGAGCAGATTGGGCGACAGCGGCTCGGCCACCGGGGGCAAGGGCGCCTCGGTTGGCTTGGTGCTGCAGGCACTCAGCGCGAGGGCGAGCAGCAGGCTCGCCAGCACGGTGAGCCGGCCCGCCGGCGCCCCATGGCGCCGCGACGGCCGGCGGTGTTCGAGTGGAGTGGTCGATTGCGTCATGACTGGCTCCATGGCGCGCGCCGCCCGGTGCGGCGGTCGGCGCGTTCCGTCCTCGCGTTCGATCACGCGTTCATAGATTGAGAGAAGCGTGCGCAGCACCCGGGTCCACCCGTACTGCTCGCGCGCCACGCGGCGCGCTTCGCGCCCGAGCTGCGCGCCAAGCGCCGGCTCGCGCACCAGGCGCAACATGGTCTTGGCCAGGGCGGCCGCGTCGCCGTCGTCGAACAGCAGGCCGGTGACGCCGTCCTCGATCGCGTGCGCGCTGGCGCGCGCATGGACGATCGGGCGCCCGAGCGCCATGTAGTTGAGCACCTTGATCGGGAACCCCGACCACGAGCCGCGCGGGCACACCAGGACGTCGGCGCGCGCCAGGCGCCGCACCGCGGCGGCGAAGGAGTTCACCACCTGCACGGTCACGCCCGGCTCCTCGGCCAGGGCCGCGGCCCGCGCCCGGGCGTTGGGATGCGCCGCGGCGTGGGTCACCAGCACCAGGTGGGCCTGCGGCTCGATGGCGCGCAGGCGCGCGAAGCCTTCCAGCAGGCAGTCGAGATCCTGATACGGGTCGAGGTTGCCGCCGTACATGATCAGCGGTCCGCGCTCGCGGCGCGGCTCGTCGACGTCCGCGCTCAACCGCAGTGCGGCGGGCGGCACGGCGCTGACCGTGCCGGCGGCGCCGCGCGCCGCGAGATAGGCGGCGAGCCGATCCGAGACCGCGATGGTGTGGTCGGCCCAGCGCGCCAGGACGCCATCGAACAACGCCCCGGCGCGGCGCGCCGCGCGGCGCGCCGCCGGGCGGCGGAAGTAGCACGGCAGCTCGTCGGCCAGCGCGTTGTGCGCGTGGTAGATCACCGGCACACCGGTCAGCCAGCGCACGACGCACGCGATCAACGGCGCCTCCAGGTTGTGCGCGTGAATGACGTCGATGCGCTCGCGGCGCACGACTTTGAACAGCAACCAGGTGAGCAGCACGTCAAGGACGATCTTCTGCCAGCCGAACGGGCGCGCTGTCCACAGCCCCGGCAGCTTGGGCGCGCGGTGGATGGAGATGCGCTCGATCGGCGCCAGGTGCTGCGCCGTCGGATAGGTGACCACGTGCACCGCGTGACCGGCCTGCGCCAGCCCCTCGGCCGTCTCGCGCACCAGGACCTGTGAGCCGCGCAGGCTGGGAAACGGGCAGGCGGCGACGACCGCGATGCGATAGGACCGGCCGGCGCTCATGCGAAATACCCCAGCTGTTCGAGACGGCGCTGCAGGCTGGCTTCGGTCTCCCCGTCGTAGGCGACTTCCGCCGCCGGCCGGTCGCACGAGGGATCGGCGCAAGCGTCTGCGTGACCGCGGCCGGCCACGGCGCGGCCGTCCCACCCGGTCGGCACCGCGACGCCGCAGAGGGCGAGGATCGAGGCGGCCATGTCGGTGATGTGCGTGCCGTCCCTGCGGCCGCTGGCGATGCCGTCGCCGGCCAGCGCGAAGAGGCCGTCGGCGCGGTGACTGCCGCTCATCCCGGTCAGCTTGCCGCCGCCGAGCGCACCGGCGGACAAGGTGGCGATCGCCGGCCCATCTTCACCGTAGCTCGGCAGGCCGACGTAGGAGTAGCCACCGGGATTCTCCAACTCGAGCACCAGATCGGGCGCCATCGCGACACAGGTGCCCTGGTAGAGCTCGTCGCGCTGCCACACCTGGCGGACCACCCGTCCGCCGCTCAGCGGATCGCGCCAGCTCAACAGGCGCTCGCGCACGTCGGCGCACCGGCGCTGGTACGCGCCGACCGGCACCACGCCCGCCGCATCGCGCCCCTGCACGTTGAGCCAAACGGCGGGAAAGTAGTTCAGCTCCTCCGAGAACGCCTGGGTGCCCTGCCAGTCGATGCCACCGAAGCGCACGCCGCTCTCGACGCGGCTCGCCAGGCGACCGCCGCACAGCCGGAAGCAGCCGGCCTGCCAGCGCTCGGGCACGGCGCGCACCGCCGCCGCGCGCAGCCGGCC
>JBOHWA010000639.1:0-2758 GCA_050735855.1 Binatia bacterium | reverse complement strand
GCGTCGCGCCGGCGCGACGCGGATCGCGGTGCGTTCAACGAGCTTAGTTGCCCTCGTCAGTTCCAGCGCCTTGCGCCGCGGGGCGCTCGAGATCTTCATCAGCCCAGTGGTGGAGCCGATCTCGGGACTGTGGATGGGCTCATCGAGCGGGCGCGAGCATGGCCTCGGGGCGGCGGCTGCCGACGCTTGACGCGAGGTGTCTCCGGTGTCACGTTGAACGGGTGATGAAGACGATCTCCATCAAGGAACTCCATGAGCAGACCGGCCACTGGCTTCGGCGTGTTCGCGTGGACGGCGAGATCGTCGTGACCGAGCGCGGTACACCTGTGGCGCGCATGGTCCCCCCCGCGCGCCCGGCGACGGGCAGCCCCTTCAGCCGCCGCAAGCTGCTGCCCGGTGTCGCCAAGCTCATGCAGCGGCCCATCGGCGGGCCCGACAGCGCCGAGGTCATCGCGGCGATGCGCGACCGTCGATGATCTACTTCGACTCCTGCTACCTGGCGAAGCTCTATCTCATGGAGCCGGACAGCCCGAGGGTGCGGAACCAGGCCGAGGCCTGCGACGGACTGGCGTGCTGCTCGGTCGGCCGTGGCGAGGTGATCGCCGCGTTCCACCGACACTTCCGGGAGAAGCGCCTCACACAGCGGGAGTTCCGGCAGCTCGCGGCGCAGGTCGAAGCCGATCTCGACGCTGGCTTGTGGACCTCGCTGCCCGTGACTTCCGCCGTCGTGGAGGCCCAGGCCCGACGGATGGCTCTCCTGCCGGCGAGCGTCGTCCTCCGCGCCGCCGATGCCCTGCACCTGGCCTGTGCGCTGGAGGCTGGACTCCGCGAGATCTACAGCAGCGATCGCCATCTGGCCGCCGCGGCACCGCATTTCGGCCTGCGCCCGGTCACGCTGTAAGCCGCGCATATTGCTCCGCGCACCCACCAGCCCCGCCCGTTCGCGTCGGCGGTCAGGGCACCTGGTCGGCCGCGAGCAATCCGGCGACGATGGCGTCGGCGATGACGCGGTAGCCCGCCGGCGTGCAATGGCCATCGACCGCCCAGTAGAGCGGGCGGGCGGGGTCGTCCGCTGCCTGCATCGCGCCGTACGCGGAGATGAAGAGCGCGCCGTGCGCCGCGCTCCAGCGCCGCAGGCGGGCTTCGGGGTAGGGGTCGGCGCGCGGGCTGGGCGGGATCGCCACCACCGCGAGCGTGGCGCCGTGGGCCTGCGCCGCGGCGCGCATGCGCTCGAGCTCGCCCTCCATCTGCTGCCAGGCCGCTTCGTACGGACCGCCGTCGACGGAGCGCTCCGATCGCGGCGGCATCGACCACAGCCGCCGGCCACTGCCACCGGCGACCCGCAGGGTGAGACGGGCGAGCGCCGAGGTGCGGGCGATCGCCGCCGGCAGTCCGCCCCACGCCAGCCCGTCGCAGGAGACCAGGTAGCCCGCGTCCGACACGCACAGCGCGGCGTCGCCGATATACGTGTCGATCACATCGTTCGGCAGCACCGCGACCAGCACGAGGTCGGGCGCGAAGCGCAGGCCGACGTCCTCCAGCGTGCGCCGCTCGAGCAGCGGGAAGTGGCGCGGCATGCCGAGCTTGACGATCTCGACGCGCCGCGCCGCGTCGGCCCGCTGGTTGAGGCGCTGTTCGACCAGCGCCAGGTAGGTGTCGGCGAAGTCGGCCCCGACCCCGTACGTGAAGCTGTCGCCGAGCCCGACGATGCGCAAGGTGTCGGCCGGCTTCGCCGTGGCGTGCTCGACGTCGCGAAAGCCCAGGCTGTTGTGCGCGTACTCGAAGCGGAACTCACCCGACTCGGCCATGCCGCGCTGCACCGATCCCGGCTGCCGCCGGAAGCGGATGATCTCGTCGCGCACCAGGTCCTGCACCTGCGCCGGCAGCGGCGCGAGCCGGGCGAGCCGCACCAGGACTTCCAGCAGCGCCACGGCCGCGACGACGCCGAGCAGCACCGCGACGACGCGCAGACGAATCGACCTACCACCCACGCGGCGGATGTACGCCAGCCCGGCGCAACAACAAAGTGGCCGGCACCATCCGGCCGCCGCCGCCGTGTGCTGCTGCCAGCGTTCGGCAGGGGAGGGCCGCCATGCTAGTCGAGGGATAGATGGCTCCGCTGGCGATGATGATCCTGTCGGTCGCTGAGGTGGCGCGGGGCGCGCGGTGAGCGACGCGCGGCGTGAGGGCGCGCGGCTCGACGCGACGGTGATGTTTGCCGACCTCTCGGGCTTCACGGCGTTGTCCGAGCGCCTCGATCCGGAGGCGGCGACCGACCTCGTCAACCGCTGCTTCGCCGCGCTCGAAGCCATCGTGCTGGCCTACGGCGGCGTCGTCGACCAGTACATCGGCGACTGCATCAAGGCGTACTGGGATGCGGACGGCGGCGGCGCGACGCGCGCGGTCGGCGCGGCGGCGGCGATCTGCGACGTGATCGACCGGCTCGGCGAAGAGGCGGGCACGCTCGGTGTCCACGTCGGCCTCGCCAGCGGACCGGTGGTGGCGGGCGCGCTCGGGGCGCACCAGCAGGTCACCGTGGTCGGCGACACCGTCGCCGTCGCGCAGAGCCTCTGCGAGACGGGGGCGCGCGGGCAGGTGACTGCCGACCGCGGCACGCAGGCGGAGGCGGGATCCGGCTACACGTGGAGCGCGCCGATGCCGGTCGTGATCGCCCACCGGGCCGAGCCGGTGCTGGCGGTCGAGCTGCGCGGCGCGGCCGACGGTGGCGAGCGCGCCGCCATCGTCGCCGCCGCGGCGG
>JBOHWA010000638.1:0-11522 GCA_050735855.1 Binatia bacterium | reverse complement strand
ACCTTGCCGTGGATCGAGGCTTCGGTGAGGCCCTTGGTGGTCTCCTGGAAGGACGCCGCCGAGATGAAGCTCTCGGTCGAGAGGCTGGCCTTGGTGATCCCGAGCAGCAACGGCTCGGCGATCGCCGGCTCGCCCTTGGTGTCGAGCACCCGCTGGTTCTCGCCCTCGAAGCGCCACTTCTCGACCTGGTCGCCGACCAGAAATTCGGTGTCGCCCACCTCCTTGATGCGTACGCGGCGCAGCATCTGGCGGACAATGACCTCGATGTGCTTGTCGTTGATGCGCACACCCTGCAGGCGGTAGATCTCCTGCACCTCGTCGACCAGGTACTTGGCGAGCGCCTTCTCACCCAGAATCGTCAGGATGTCGTGCGGGTTGGGTGAGCCATCCATCAGGGCTTCGCCGGCGCGCACCGAATCCGACTCGTGCACGCTGATGTGCTTGCCCTTCGGGATCAGGTACTCGCGCGGTTCGCCCACCTCGGGCGTCACCACCACCTTGCGCTTGCCCTTGGTGTCCTTGCCGAACGACACGGTGCCGTCGATCTCGCTGATGATCGCGAACTCCTTCGGCTTGCGCGCCTCGAACAGCTCGGCCACGCGAGGCAGACCGCCGGTGATGTCCTTGGTCTTGGTCGTTTCGCGCGGGATCTTGGCGATGACGTCGCCGGCCGCGAGGACTTGGCCCTCGGCAACGGCGATGTGGGCACCCACCGGGATCGGGTAGCGGGCGTAGTTCTCCGAGTTCGGCAACTTGCCGGTCTTGCCGTCCTTGTCCTTGATCGAGATGCGCGGCCGCTTGTCGAGGTCCTTGCAGTCGATGATCACGCGCGTGGAGAGACCGGTGCGCTCGTCGACCTTCTCCTCCACGGTCACGGCTTCGACGATGTCGCCGAACTTCACCGTGCCGGGCACCTCAGTCAGCATCGGGATGGTGTAGGGATCCCACTCGGCGATGAGCTGGCCGCTCTTGACCGGCTGGCGATCCTTTATCTTGAGCTTCGCGCCGTACACGATCGAGTAGCGCTCGCGCTCGCGCTCGCGCCCCGGCTCCGGGATCTCGATGACCGCGACCTCGCCGTTGCGGTTGAACACCACGAGGTCGCCGTTCTTGTCGACGACCGTGTTCAGGTTGATGAACTTGAGGATACCGTCGTTGCGTGCCTCGAGTGTCGTCTGCTCAGCACGCCGGCTCGCCGTACCACCGATGTGGAAGGTGCGCATGGTGAGCTGCGTGCCCGGCTCGCCGATCGATTGCGCCGCGATGACGCCGATCGCCTCGCCGAGGTTGACCAGGTGGCCGCGCGCCAGATCGCGACCATAGCAGCGGACGCAGACGCCCTGGCGCGACTGGCAGGTGAGCACCGAACGAATCTTGACGCGCTCGAGACCCGACTCCTCGATGGCGCGCACCTTGTCCTCGGTGATCTCGTCGTTGGTCTTGACCAGCACCTCGTTGTTGAACGGATCGCGCACATCCTCGAGCGCGGCGCGGCCGAGCACGCGATCGCCGAGCCCTTCGATGATCTCACCGCCCTCGACGAGCGGCGTCATCTCGATGCCGTCGAGCGTGCCGCAGTCCTCTTCGGTGATGATCGAGTCCTGCGCCACGTCCACCAGCCGGCGCGTGAGATAGCCCGAGTTGGCGGTCTTGAGCGCGGTATCGGCGAGGCCCTTACGGGCGCCGTGCGTCGAGATGAAGTACTGCAGCACCGTCAACCCTTCGCGGAAGTTGGCGGTGATCGGGGTTTCGATGATCTCGCCCGACGGCTTGGCCATCAGACCGCGCATACCGGCGAGCTGGCGGATCTGCTGCGCGCTACCGCGCGCACCGGAGTCGGCCATCATGAAGATCGGATTGAAGCTGCTGACCGTCCACTTCTTGCCGCCTTCGCCCTCGACCACGTCGGTCGCCAGCTCGCGAAGCATCTCATCGGCAATGCGGTCGGTGACTTCCGCCCAGATGTCCACCACCTTGTTGTAGCGCTCGCCGTCGGTGATCAGTCCCTTGTTGTACTGATCCTCGATCTCGCGCACGGCGCCGCGCGCCTGGTCGAGCAGCTTGGGCTTCTTCGAGGTGATCACCATGTCCTTGATGGCGATCGAGAGGCCCGCCTTGGTGGCGAACTCAAAGCCGAGATCCTTGAGCTTGTCGGCGAAGATGACCGTGGCCTTGTTGCCGGCCAGGCGGTACGACATGTCGACCAGCGCGCCGAGCTCCTTCTTCTTCATCACCTTGTTCACTTCGGCGAAGGAGAGCGCTTCGGGGACGATCTCGTAGAGCAGGACGCGACCGACGGTCGTGTCGACCAGCTTGCCGTCCATGCGCACGCTGATCGGCGTATGGAGACCGATGGCCGAGTGATCATAGGCGATGCGGACTTCGTCGACGTTGGCGAAGCGCTTGCCCGCTTGTGCCGCCTCCGGACGCTCGCGGGTCATGTAATAGAGCCCGAGCACGATGTCCTGCGTCGGCACGATGATCGGACGTCCGTTCGCCGGCGAGAGGATGTTGTTGGTGGACATCATCAGGCCGCGGGCCTCGACCTGCGCTTCCACCGACAGCGGCACGTGCACCGCCATCTGATCGCCGTCGAAGTCGGCGTTGTACGCCGCGCAGACGAGCGGGTGAAGCTGGATGGCCTTGCCTTCGATGAGGGTCGGCTCGAAGGCCTGAATGCCCAGGCGGTGCAACGTCGGTGCGCGGTTGAGCAGCACCGGGTGCTCGCGGATGACCTCGTCGAGGATGTCCCACACCTCGGGGCGTTCCTTCTCCACCATCTTCTTCGCGCTCTTGATGGTGGTGACGAAGCCGCGCTCTTCGAGCTTGTTGTAGATGAACGGCTTGAACAGCTCGAGCGCCATCTTCTTCGGCAGGCCGCACTGATGCAGGCGGAGCTCCGGACCGACGACGATGACCGAGCGGCCGGAATAGTCGACGCGCTTGCCGAGCAGGTTCTGACGGAAGCGGCCGCTCTTGCCCTTCAGCATGTCGGAGAGCGACTTGAGCGGACGCTTGTTCGGGCCGGTGATGGCGCGGCCGCGACGACCGTTGTCGCACAACGCGTCGACCGCCTCCTGCAACATGCGCTTCTCGTTGCGGATGATGATGTCCGGCGCGTTGAGCTCGGTCAGCCGTTTGAGACGGTTGTTGCGATTGATCACGCGGCGGTAGAGATCGTTCAGATCCGAGGTCGCGAAGCGTCCGCCGTCGAGCGGCACCAACGGCCGCAGGTCGGGCGGAATCACCGGGATGCACTCGAGGATCATCCATTCCGGCCGGTTACCTGAGGCGCGGAACGCGGTCACCACCTTGAGGCGGCGCGAGATCTTCTTCCGCTTGGCCTCGCTGGTGGCCTGGCGCATCTCGGCGCGCAGCTCGACCGCGAGCTTCTCGATCTCGATGTCCTTGAGCAGCTTGCGGATCGCCTCGGCGCCCATCTCCGCGTCGAAGGCTTCGCCGAACTCCTCACGCGCCTTGCGGAAACGCGCCTCGCTCAGCAGCTCCTTGTAGACCAGTGTCGTCTTGCCGGCGTTGGTGCAGACGTACGACTCGAAGTAGAGCACCTTCTCGAGCTCTTTGAGGGTCATGTCGAGCAACGTGCCGATCCAGCTCGGCAGGCTCTTCAGGAACCAGATGTGGGCCACCGGCGTGGCCAGCTCGATGTGGCCCATGCGCTCGCGGCGCACCTTCGACTGGATGACCTCGACGCCGCACTTCTCGCACACGACACCACGATGGCGCATGCGCTTGTACTTGCCGCAGTTGCACTCGTAGTCCTTCGTCGGGCCGAAGATCTTGGCGCAGAAGAGGCCGTCGCGCTCCGGCTTGAACGTGCGGTAGTTGATCGTCTCGGGCTTGCGAACCTCGCCGTGCGACCACGACCGGATCTTCTCCGGCGAGGCCAGCGAGATGCGCAGCGCGTTGAAATTGAGTGGGTTCTTGGGTTTCTCGAATAGTGTGAACAGATCTTCCATTGGTGCTCCCTTCGCCCCGCCCGCCGATCAGACTGCGTCGCTCTTCTTCTCTTCGAGCAGCTCGACGTCCAATGCGAGGCTCTGTAGCTCCTTCACCATGACGTTGAAGGACTCGGGTAGACCAGGTTCGAGAACGTTCTCGCCCTTCACGATGGCTTCATACATTCGCGTGCGGCCGGCGACGTCGTCCGACTTCACCGTCAGCATTTCCTGCAGGCTGAACGCCGCGCCGTAGGCTTCCAACGCCCAGACCTCCATCTCGCCCAGTCGCTGGCCACCAAACTGTGCCTTGCCGCCGAGCGGCTGTTGGGTGACGAGCGAGTACGGGCCGGTGGAGCGGGCGTGGATCTTGTCGTCGACCAGGTGGTGCAGCTTGAGCATGTACATGATGCCGACGGTGACTTCGTGGTGGAACTGGTCGCCATTGCGCCCGTCGAACAACTTGGTCTGACCACTCTCCGGCAATCCCGCCCGCTTGAGCCAGCCGAAGACCTCGTCCTCCGACGCACCATCGAAGACCGGCGACGCGGTGTGGACACCGTGCTCCACCGCCGCGGCGAGCCGGACGACGTCTTCGTCGCGCAGCTCGTCGATGAATTCGCCGTGGTCCTTGCCGTACAGTTCGCGCATCTTCTTGCGGAGCGATGCGGCACTCGTCTTGCCGTTGCCCGCCGCCTCGACGGCCAACTGTCCGCCGAGCGCGCGCGCGGCCCAGCCCAAGTGGGTCTCGAGGATCTGGCCGAGGTTCATGCGCGACGGCACGCCGAGGGGGTTCAGGACCACGTCGACCGGCTGCCCGTCGTCGAGATACGGCATGTCCTCCTCGGGCAGGATGCGGGAGAGGACGCCCTTGTTGCCGTGCCGCCCGGCCATCTTGTCGCCCACCTGCAGCTTGCGCTTGATGGCGACGAAAACCTTGACCATCTTGATGACGCCGGGAGGCAGCTCGTCCCCGCTCTTCAGCCGGTCGAGCTTCTCCTGAAACGCCAGCTTGATGAGGGAGAGCTGCTCCTGCATGGCTTCGACCATGCGCGTGAGCTCCTCCTCGATCTTGGCGTCCCCGACCTTGATCTCACCCCAGAGTGAGGTGGGAATATCGTCGAAGTCGCTGACCTCGATCACCTTGCCCTTGGCCAGTACCTGCCGGCGTTGATCGTCGGTCAGACGGGCGGCCGCCTCCTTGCCGCCGACCAGCTTCTTGACGTGCTTGAGGGTCGACTCGCGGATGATGCGCAGCTCGTCTTCCTGGTCCTTCTTGAGCTTGGCCGTTTCCTCTTCCTCGATCAGGCGGCTGCGCTCGTCCTTGGACACGCCCTTGCGCGAGAAGACGCGGGCATTGATGACCGTGCCCTCGACGCCCGGCGGCACTTTCAATGACGTATCGCGCACCTCGCCGGCCTTTTCGCCGAAGATCGCGCGCAGCAGCTTCTCTTCGGGAGAGAGCTGGGTCTCGCCCTTCGGCGTGATCTTGCCGATCAGGATGTCGCCCGGGCGAACCTCGGCACCAATGCGGATGATGCCGCTCTCGTCGAGATCCTTGAGCGCGTCCTCACCGACGTTGGGAATATCCCGCGTGATCTCCTCGGGTCCCAACTTGGTGTCGCGCGCAACGCACTCGAACTCCTCGATGTGCACCGAGGTGAACAGGTCTTCCTTGACGACGCGCTCGCTGATGAGGATCGAGTCCTCGAAGTTGTAGCCACCCCACGGCATGAAGGCGACCAACACGTTGCGGCCGAGGGCCAACTCGCCCATCTCGGTCGACGAGCCGTCGGCGAGCACCTCGCCGGCGCTCACATGGTCGCCCTCGCGCACGATCGGGCGCTGGTTGATGCACGTGTTCTGGTTCGAGCGCTGGTACTTGGTGAGGCTGTAGATGTCGACGCCCGGATCGCGCGGCCCGCCGCTCGGCTTGTCGGCACGCACCACGATGCGCGTGGCGTCGACGCTCTCGACGATCCCATCGCGCAGCGAGACGACGGTGACGCCGGAATCGCGCGCCACGACCTTCTCCATACCGGTGCCGACCAGCGGCGCCTCGGTGCGCAGCAGCGGAACGGCCTGGCGCTGCATGTTGGCGCCCATCAGTGCGCGGTTGGCGTCGTCGTTCTCGAGGAACGGGATGAGCGAAGCGGCGACGCTGACCAGCTGGTTGGGCGACACGTCCATGAAGTCGACTTCTTCAGGCGGCACCATGACGAACTCGCCGCCCCGGCGGGCGGAGACGCGGTCCACGGTGTAGGCGCCCTTGGCGTCGACCGGCGCATTCGCCTGCGCGATGACGTGCTGCTCCTCTTCGAGCGCCGAGAGGTAGCGCACCCGTTCGGTGACGCGACCGCCCTCGACTTCCCGATACGGCGTCTCCACGAAGCCGAACTCGTTGACGCGGGCGAAGGTCGACAGCGAGGCGATCAGACCGATGTTCGGCCCTTCCGGCGTCTCGATCGGGCAGACGCGGCCGTAGTGCGTCGGATGGACGTCGCGGACCTCGAATCCGGCGCGCTCACGGGTCAGACCACCGGGACCCAGGGCGGACAGACGGCGCTTGTGGGTGATCTCCGACAGCGGATTCGTCTGGTCCATGAACTGCGAGAGCTGGCTCGACCCGAAGAACTCCTTGATCACCGCGGAGACGGGCTTGTAGTTGATGAGCTCCTGCGGCATCAGCGTTTCGATGTCCTGCAGACTCATGCGCTCCTTGATGGCGCGCTCCATGCGGACCAGACCGATGCGGTACTGGTTCTCGACCAGCTCGCCGACCGCGCGCACGCGCCGGTTGCCGAGGTGGTCGATGTCGTCGGTCTGGCCGTTACCGTTCTTCAGCTCGATCAGGTAGCGGACGACCTGCAGGATGTCCTCGCGTCGCAGCGTGCCCTGCTCGAGCGGCGCGTCCAGACCGAGGCGGTGGTTCAGCTTCAAGCGGCCGACGCGCGACAGATCGTAGCGTTCGGCGTTGAAGAACAGATTGTTGAAGAACGTCGTCGCCGTCTCGATGGTCGGCGGATCGCCTGGGCGCAGGCGTTTGTAGATCTCGATGATGGCGTCCTCGGGCGACACCACGCGATCCTGCATCAGGGTGTTGCGCAGCGACGGACCGACGTGGGTGTCGTCCATCAGCAGGACCTCGATCTCGCGCACACCGGACGCGCGCAAGCGATCGAGCAGCTCGGTGGTGAGATCCTGATTGCACTCGAGCAGGACCTCGCCGGTCTTCGGATCGACGACGTCGTGCGCGGAGACGCGGCCGACGATGTCCTCGAGCGAGACCGGGATCTCCTTCACCCCGGCGGTCTCCATCTGCTTGATGGACGCCTTGGTGATCTTGCGGCCTTCCTTGACGATCAACTCGTTGCTGGCACTGCGGATGTCGCGCGACGCCTTGCCGCCGACCAGCTGGCCGGCCTTGAACACCTTCGCCAGCCGATTGCTGTCGATGAGGATTGTGTCCTTCTTGTAGAAGTAGTTCAGCAGGTCTTCGGTGGTCATCCCGAGCGCCCGCAGCAGCACGGTCGCGTGGAACTTGCGCCGCCGGTCGATGCGGACGAAGAGGATGTCGCGCGGGTCGAACTCGAAATCGATCCACGAGCCGCGGTACGGAATGATGCGGGCCGAGTACAGCAGCTTCCCGCTGGCGTGCGTCTTGCCCTTGTCGTGGTCGAAGAACACGCCCGGCGACCGGTGCAACTGGCTGACGATGACGCGCTCGGTCCCGTTGACCATGAAGGTACCGTTGGTCGTCATCAGCGGGATCTCGCCGAAGTAGACCTCCTGCTCCTTCACGTTCTTGATCGAACGGGTGCCGGTTTCTGGATCGACATCCCAGATCACCAGCTGGATCGTCACCTTGAGCGGGGCCGCGAATGTCATACCCCGCTCGTGGCACTCCTGGACGGAGTACTTGGGCTCGCCGAGGGTATAACTCACGAACTCCAACGATGCGGTCTCGTTGAAGTCCTTGATGGGAAAGACGGACCTGAACACGCCCTGCAGCCCGGCCTCCCGGCGTTCGCCGGGAGCGTTCACGAGCTGTAGGAACTCATCGTACGAACGGCGCTGGATCTCGATCAGGTTTGGGATGTCGATGATCTTCCTGATCTTGCCGAAGTTCCGCCGCAGGCGGACGTTATGCGCTACTCGAACACTCATTCCGTCGTCCTCGCGATCACCCGTTCAAATCCTACTTCAGTTCGACCGTACCGCCAGCCTCCTCGATCTTCTTCTTCATCTCCTCGGCGGCGGCTTTGGCGACGTCTTCCTTGACGGTCTTCGGGGCGCCATCGACCAGGTCCTTGGCTTCCTTCAGCCCCAGACCGGTCAGCTCACGGACGACCTTGATGACCTGGATCTTCTTGTCACCTGAGCCGGTCAGGACGACGGTGAATTCGTCCTTCTCCACCTCGGCTGCCGCGGCCGCTCCGCCGCCGGCCGCCGGACCCGCCATCATCATCGGCGCGGCCGCTGCCTCGACGCCGTAGACGTCCTTCAGGTAGTCGCCCAGCTCCTGCGCCTTGAACAAGGTCAGGGTCATGATCTTGTCGCCGATGTCCTTGATCTCCGACGACCACTCGCGTGCGCTTGCTTCGGACATGTTTTCCTCCCGTTTCTTCTGTTCGTTGTGTTGATCGCGGGCCGCGCTCAGGCGCCGCCCGCGTCTTCGAGTTTCTTCACCAAGTTCGCAATCGCCCCCGCCAGCCGGCTCGCCGGCGCACCGATCTGCGCCGCCACCCGACGTCCGGGTGAGAGCGCCTGCCGCGCGACGCGCGATTGCAGCTGGTCGAGACCCGGCATCGCCGCCAGCGCCTTGACCTGGTCCGGCTTGATGAGTTGGCCCTCGACCGCACCGCCGTCGATCTGCAGCTTCGCGTTCGTCTCGGCGAAATCCACCAAGGCCTTTGCCACCGCCACCGGGTTGTCGTAGCCGAACACCAGCCCACGCGGCCCGCGCAGCATGCTGCCGCAGCTCGCGTAGCGGGTCTCCCGCATGGCGATCTTGCCGAGCGTGTGCTTGGCGACCTTCAGCTCGCCACCCACGGCACGCAGCGTGCGGCGCAAGGAACGCGCCTGCGCCGCCGTCAGCCCCAGATTGGACGCCACCAGCGCCACGCTCGCCTTGCCGAAGCGCTCGTGCAGCTCGGCGACGGACGCGACTTTCTCATCCCTATTCACGATAGCCTCCTACGCGGCGAGCGCCCGCACGGCGAGTGGGTTGATCTTGATCCCGACGCCCATCGTCGAGCTCACCGACACGGTCAGGACGTAGTTGCCCTTCGACGACGCGGGCTTGGCCTTGAGGATGCTCGCCACGGCCGCGTGGACGTTGGCCATCAGCTTCTCGGGACCAAACGAGGCCTTGCCAAATGGAAGATGCACGATGCCCGCCTTGTCGACACGGAACTCGATCTTACCGGCCTTGAGCTCGGAGACGGCCTTCGCCACATCGAAGGTGACGGTGCCGAGCTTGGGGTTGGGCATCAAGCCGCGGGGACCCAGCACCTTACCGATGCGCCCGACCATTCCCATCATGTCCGGGGTGGCGACCGCGCTGTCGAAATCGAGCCAGCCCTCGTCCTGGATCTTCTTGACCAGATCCTCGCCGCCGACGAAGTCCGCGCCCGCCTCGGTGGCTTCGCGCTCCTTGTCGCCCTTGGCGAACACGACGACCCGGACCGAGCGGCCGGTGCCGTGCGGCAGGACCACGGTGCCGCGAACGTTCTGGTCGGCCTGGCGCGGGTCCACCCCGAGGCGGATCGCCAGCTCCAACGTCTCGTCGAACTTCGCGCTCGCCAGCTTGGCGGAGAGCACCACCGCCTCGTCGAGGCTGTAGCGGGCCTCGCGGTCCACCTGCGCGACCGCGGCCTTCAGTCGTTTGCCGATGCGTGCCATGCCTTCCCCTAATCCACAACGTCGAGCCCGACGCTGCGCGCCGTGCCTTCGATGGTCCGGATCGCCGCTTCGAGCGACTCCGCCGAGAGGTCCGGCCGCTTGAGCTCGGCGATTTCCTTCACCTGCGCCCGCGTCACCTTGCCCACCTTGGCGCGCTTTGGGTCGACCGCGCCCTTCTCGACACCCGCCGCCTTCTTCAGCAGCACCGACGCCGGCGGGGTCTTGGTGATGAACGTGAACGAGCGATCGGCGTAGACCGTGATCAACACGGGGATGATCATCCCCGGCTGCCCCTGCGTCTTCGCATTGAACGCCTTGCAGAATTCCATGATGTTGACGCCGCGCTGACCAAGCGCCGGCCCGACCGGCGGGCTGGGATTGGCCGCACCAGCAGGGATCTGCAGCTTGATTTCGGCGATGACTTTCTTTGCCACCCGATGCTCCTTTGTGAACCTGTCAGGCCTTCTCGACCTGGACGAAATCGAGCTCGACCGGTGTCGCGCGCCCGAAGATGCTGATCAGCACGCGCAGCTTTCCCTTGTCGGGCTTGACCTCTTCGACCACTCCGTTGAAGTCCTGGAAGGGCCCATCGATGACCTTCACGTGCTCGCCACTCTCGAAGAGGACCTTGGGCTTCGGCCGCACCGCCCCTTCGGCCATCTGATCGGTGATCTCGCGCACTTCGCGCTCCGAGATCGGTGCCGGCTGCGTCGAGCCACCGACGAATCCCGTGACCTTCGGCGTTGCCTTGACGATGTGCCAGGTCTCGTCGTTGAGATCCATGTTGACCAGGATGTAGCCAGGAAAGAACATCCGCGATGAGGTCTTCTTGCGCCCCTTGACGAGCTCGACGACCTTCTCGGCTGGAACCAGGACGGCGCCGAACGCGCTCTCCTTGCCGAGCGCCTTGATCCGCTCCTCGAGCGCGGCCTTCGCCTTGTGCTCGTACCCTGAGTACGTATGCACGACGTACCATTCCTTCGACATGGCGGACTCTCAGCGGAGAATGAACTGAATCATCTGCGACACGGCGAAATCGACCGTGCCCAGAAACAACGCCACGATGCCGACGACCACGATGACCACGGCGGTCGCCGCGTAGGTCTCGTTGCGCGCGGGCCAATGCACCTTCTTGAGTTCAGCCCAGACCTCCTGGAGGAACGTCACCGAACGCGGGACGATATCGCGTGCCTTACTGATCTGCTCCTGAAGCGCCATAGCATGTGGTCTCGTTTGCGAACGGGCCAGGCAGGGCTCGAACCTGCAACCCCCGGATTTGGAGTCCGGTGCTCTGCCAATTAGAGCTACTGACCCGATGGCACCCCCGTTCGCGGCTGGACCGCAAGCGGGCGCGCGGTGATTAGACCTTCCCCTCCTTGTGCATCGTGTGGGAACGGCAGGTCGAGCAGAACTTGCGCATCGCCAGCTTTTCGGTCGTCGTCTTCTTGTTCTTGGTCGACGTGTAGTTGCGCCGCTTGCACTGGTCGCACTGGAACGAGATCAGGTCGCGCATGAATCTTCTCCTGAGGCCCTACTAGGCGATGATCTTGGCGACGACGCCGGCACCGACGGTGCGGCCGCCCTCGCGAATGGCGAAGCGCAGGCCCTCTTCCATCGCGATCGGCATGATCAACTCCACCACCAGCTTCACATTGTCCCCCG
>JBOHWA010000637.1:0-1696 GCA_050735855.1 Binatia bacterium | reverse complement strand
TGGCGACGCAGCGCATCCGCCTCGGGGCGCTGGTGACGCCGCTGGCGCGGCGGCGGCCGTGGCAGGTGGCGCGGGCGACCGTGGGGCTCGATCGCCTGTCGGGCGGCCGCCTCGTCTTCGGCGCCGGCAGCGGCAGCGGGCGGGCGAGCGAGTGGGAGGATCTCGGCGAGCCCGCCGACGCGCGCACCCGCGCCGCGCGGCTCGACGAAGGCCTGCAGGTGCTCGCCGGGCTGTGGAGCGCCGCGCCGTTCTCCTTCGCCGGGCAGCACTACCGGGTGCACCAGGCGTGCTTCGCCCCGCCGCCGCTGCAATCGCCGCGCATTCCGATCTGGATCGCCGGCCACTGGCCGCATCCGCGGCCGTTCACGCGCGCCGCGCGCTGGGACGGCGTCTTCCCCGAGTTTCCCAACGGCGGCGACGAGCTCGACCAGTTGCGCGCGGTGTGCACCGCGGTGCGGGCGCAGCGCCAGGCCGAGACCCCCTTCGACGTCGTCTACGCCAGCGCCCCGCAGTCCAGTGCCCGCGACCTCGCCGACTGTGCCGCCGCCGGCGCCACCTGGTGGCTGGCGCGCCTTGATCCGCCGCTGTTGGGCTGCGGCTGGGACGCGTCGTGGCCGCTCGACGCCGTGCGCACCTACATCGCCCGGGGCCCGGTTGGCGCTCCCCCTGCGGGCGTGTAGCATCCGCCGGTTGGCGCCTACGCACCGCGCAGCTCAGGAGGACGCATGCAGGAGTTCAAGGACAAGGTGGCGGTGGTCACCGGTGCGGCGAGCGGCATCGGGCTGGCGCTGGCGCATCGCTTCGCGCGCGCCGGCATGAAGGTCGTCCTCGCCGACATCGAGCTGGGCACAGTCGAAGCGGCGGCGCGGGCCGTCGGCGCGGCCGGCGCCGAGACCCTGGCGGTGCGCACCGACGTGTCGCAGGCGGCCGATGTCGAGGCGCTGGCGCAGCGCACCGTCGACGCCTTCGGCGCGGTGCACGTGCTGTGCAACAACGCCGGCGTCGCCGTCTCCGGACCGACGTGGCTGCAGACCGTCGCCGATTGGGAGTGGGTGCTGGGCGTCAACCTGTGGGGCGTGATCCACGGCGTGCGCGTCTTCACCCCGCTGATGCTGGCGCACGGCGGCGCCGGACACATCGTCAACACGGCGTCGGTGGCCGGCCTGCTCTGTATGCCGGGCATGTCGGTCTACAGCGTCACCAAGTTCGGCGTCGTGGCGATCTCCGAGACGCTGCACCACGAGCTCACCATGCTGGGCTCGGCCGTGAAGGTGTCGGTGCTCTGCCCGGGCTTCACCAACACCAGCATCCTCGACTCGAACCGCAACCGCCCCGCCGCCCTCGCCGATACGGCGCCCAATCAACCCGGCCGCTCCGAGATGGACGCGCTGGTCCGCCAGCTGGTCGCCGCCGGCCAGACGACGGAACACGTCGCCGAGGCGGTCTTCACGGCCGTGCGCGACGAGCGCTTCTACGTCTTCCCCGATCAACAGTGGCCCGAGCGCGTCCGCACCCGCCTGGAGGATATCGCCGAACAGCGCAACCCGAGCGCGCCAGGGCTCGAGGCGATCACGCGCCGCTGAGCCCTCGCGACAGGGATCGCGGCCGATCCTGCACCCCCTCCCTGGGAGGGCGCCGCTTGTCGGCGCCGTGCCCGCGAAGGGCACCCATTCGGGACGCGCGAACACCTGGAGGG
>JBOHWA010000636.1:0-3295 GCA_050735855.1 Binatia bacterium | reverse complement strand
CCCCCCATCCTGTCCTTCCCCCGCAAGGGGGGAAGGGACCCTCGACCACGCCGCGCGTGCAGTTGAGGGATGTGGGACTCGAAGTATCGGCAGACTCCGCCGGAGCGTTGCGCAGCATCATCGGATGATCTCCTCGAGTGAGAGGGTGTCGTTGGCTTTGGCGCTGGTCGCGCTCTCGAGCGGGGCCAGCGCCGGGACGTTCTTCAGCTGATCGTTGCCGAGGAACGGCCGGCATTGGAAGAGCCAGAGCTTGCCGGCGGCGAAGCCGAACTCGATGTCCCAGGGGCGCGGCTTGCCGGCGGGGTCCTGCACCGGGGTGAACGTCTCGGTGATCTTCTGCCCGGCGCCGACGATCTGTTCGACCTCGGCGGGGGTCAGGACCTCATCGGTGCCCGACGACGGCACGATGGCGCTGCCGCCGCCGGGCTGCAGCTGGTTGCGCCACGGCGACTTGAACAGGGTCACCAGCTCGACGCGCTCGGGCGTCCAGAGCAGGGTCTCGGCCGAGGTGCCGTCGACCGCGCCGCCGACCCCTTCGGAGGTCGCGACGAGCATGCCGCCCGGCGTGCCCGAGATCGGATCGGCGGTCACCAGCACGCCCGACTTCTCGCTCGGCACCGCCTCGAGGATGACCACCGAGGCCAGCACCCAGAGCGGGTCGTCGATCAGCGTCTGGCGCCACGAGAACGAGCGGAAGGTGAACGGCGAGGCCCACACCTCCTTCAGACCGCGGGTGATGTCGTCGAGCGACTTGCGGTTGAACACCGTCAGGTTGAGGCCGGCGCCGTTGAAGTTGTCGAGATCCTCGACATTGGTGTCGCTGCGCACGAAGCAGCCGACGGTCTGGTCGGGCCCGGTCATCAGCCCCTCGCGCTCGAGCCCGGCGCGGATCGCCGCCGTCAGCTCGGGCGCCAGCGGCGCCTGGGCGATCGAGTAGCGGATGATCTCGAGACGCGGTGTGATCCAGTCGGTCAGCGCCTTCTCGCCCGGCTTCGACGGCGTCAGCACCTCGAAGAAGTGTGTATAGGTACGCTCGACGAAGGCCGGCAGCGGTTCGCCCGGCGTCGCCAGGTTCTTGCCGCGCAGGCGCTCGGGCACGGCCACCCCGGCGCGCTGGTAGTGTTGGTAGTAGGCGCCGAACGGCACCACCAGGCCGCGCGCGACGTGCTGGGGGAACTCGTGCCTGAGCTCGCCGAGGTAGGCCGCCTTCGGCCCGCAGAACTTTCCCGAGTCGCTGCGCCGGACGTCGTCGAGGTCGATCGGCAGCACCTGGCTCAGATCGACCTTGTCGCGATCGATGTGCAGGCGCGGCGCGCCGCCGGCCAGGCTGCCGTCGTCGTTGCGCTTCTCGTTGCGGGTGTACTCCGCGTACACGTCGCGGTCGGTCGCCGACATCGCGGCGGCCTCCTTGATGATCACGCGGCCGCCGGGGGTGACGATGAAGAACACCTGCTGGCCGTCGTGCGGCTTGAGGCGGGCGTAGGCGCTGGGGCCGAGGACGACGTTGGGGATGCCGAGGGCGCGCGCCAGCAGCTGGACGTGCGACAGCATGTTGCCCTCGCCCTGGGTGAGGATACCGGCGGCCGGGTCGAGGTCGGCGGGCGTCTCCGGCAGGGCGACGATCTCGTCGCGTGCGTAGGCGCCGTGCTTCGGCGCGACGCGCAGGCGGCCGATGGCCAGACCGGGGTTGAGCGCGCGCACGTCGGCGTCGACCGCGGCGCCGAAGAACTCGTGCTGCGCGCGCCGCGCGCCGAGGGCGGCGTCGTCCAGCCGGCGCGCCACCTGGGCGAAGAGCAGCAGCGGCGAGCCGCGCAGGACGTCGTCGCGGATGCCGGCGGTGTCGGGCAGGACCAGCGTCCAGGCCGGCATCACCTCGGCGAAGGCCAGGGTGACGTTGGCCTGCGCCCACTCGACCACCCGTTCCGCCTCGTGCAGCCGGTCGATGAACTCGGCCCGCGACGGCGACGGATCGGCGAGCAGCGCATCGAGCGCCCCGAGCGCCGCGGCGCGCTCGCGCGCCACCAGCAGGCCGGCGCCGTAGGTCGCGTCGGTCAGGGCGCGCAGCAGCTGCAGGTTCTGCGCGAGGCTGAGGCCGGTACCGCTCTCGAGCAGGGCGCTGCCGCGGCGCTGCACGTCGGCGGCGGCGGTGATGTTGATGTCGATCAGGCGGCGGGCGTCGGCCGGCGTCACGGCGCGGGCGGCCACCGCCTGGCGTGCGGTCGCCATGAGCTGACCGACCGCGGTGAGCGCCGCGACCGGCTCGCTGCCCGCCTGGGGCACCAGCGCGGCCAACTCGTCGCGGACCTTCGCGTCCTCGAGGGCGGCGATCTGGCTCTTCAGCGTCGACTCGTCGACCGCCGTGAGTTTGCGCACCTCGTCGATCAGGAGATCGACCTGGTCGCGCCGCGCCCCGGCCGGCTGCTTGTCGCGGTAGGCCGTCAGCGGCACCAACAGTCCGGCCGAGAGCTGGTTGTGCACGGCGTCGCGCAGCGGCTTGAACTTGGGGTCCATGCCCTGCAGGCGCACCGCGATGGCGCGCACCTTGTTGATCTGGCCGATGTCGCCGCGCACGAGAAAGCGACGCTGCAACTCGAAGGCGAGCAGGAAATCGCGGCCGTCGGTGAACTCCGGCGACGCAACGTAGCGCTCGAAGAAGAGCGGCGTGGCGGGCGTCTCCCACTCCGCTCCGGACAGCCCGCCGAAGGCGCGCAGCTGGGCGAGCTTGTGGTTCGGATGGGTGTCGACGAAGTACTGCTCGAGGATGTAGCCGCGCACCAGGTCGTTGTGGTCGGGGAACGTGTTCCACAGGTAGAGGTCGCGCGAGAAGATGTTGGCGATGTACATGCCGTACGGCGTCAGCGCCTCCGCCCACGGCGCCCGGAAGGCGGCGCAGAACTGTGCGCCCTTGCAGACGCCGAACTGCCCGCTGGCGTTGCGCACCGGCACCTTGCGGTCGCCGGGGCACAGGCAGGTGTTCTCGGTAAACGGCCCCTTCAGCTTGCCGACACAGAGGGCGAAGTTGTCGCGCAGCGTCTTCTGTTGCGCGGCGGACAGCTCCGGGGCACGAAACGCGCCGGCGGGCGCGGCCAGCGTCAGGGCGCTACTGATGGTGAGCAGGACACGCAAGGTCGGTCGCACGCGCAATCTCCTCGACCGTACCGCTTACGCTATTGCCGGAAGAGCGTCTATTGGGCCCCTCCGCCCGCCGCGGGTCAGGTTGAATCCGGCGCACACCCCGAGTACCGCCTTCGCGGGCTTACCAGGCCTAGTGGAGGGCGCCGGCTGACCCGACCGC
>JBOHWA010000635.1:0-3907 GCA_050735855.1 Binatia bacterium | reverse complement strand
GGGTGGGGCTGGGTGCTCGCCGCACGCACGGCGCCGAGGGACCGGCGCCCTCCAGGGCGATCGTCGCTGCCAGCGGTGGGGCTCAGCCGCAGCCGCCGAGGCTGGCGTTGACCGCGCCGATCAGCTCGCCGACGCTCACCGCGCCGTTGCCGTCGCGATCGGCCGCCGGGCAGAGATCGATCGGTTCGGCGCCGAGCGCGATGCGCACGGCGGTGATCAGCTCGGCGATCGAGACCGTCCCGTCGCCGCTGCAGTCGCCGACGCAGCGGGCCGGCGCCGTGACGGTCGGGGGCGCGGTCGGCGTTGCCGTCGGCGTCGGGGTTGCCGTCGCCGTCGGCGCCGGCGAGCCGGGGGTCGGGGTGACCGGCGCGCGCCCGGCGGCAAGGCTGACGTCCACCGCGTTGAGCACGTAGACATCGCCGGCCTGCGGCAACTGATCGTTGAACCCATCGCCGCCCATGACGTTGAGGATCGGGTCCTGCAGCCCGTCGCCGTTCACGTCGCCGTGCGCCATGCTGTACGCGAGCATGTCGGCGTCGTCCGCCCCGTCGATCTTCAGGTAGGCGATCTCGGCCGGAATCGCGGCCAGGTCGATCTCGGCCGGCAGCGCCGCCGCGGTGCCGAAGAAGATGAACACCGTGCCGGCGCCGATGCGCGATTGCGGCCGGTCGTTGGGGCCCGCGATGACCAGGTCGTCGCGCCCGTCGCCGTCGACGTCGATCAGCATCAGCGTGTCGCCGGCGATGGCGGATGGGTGTGCCCCGTAGAAGAACGTCACGCCCGGCGGCGGGGTGCCGAGCTCGATGATCGAGCCGCGCAGGCCGGGGCCGCCGCGAATCAGCGCCGTATCGCCGGCCGTCGGGCGCTCGTCGCCCGGACCGTCGGCGATCAGCGCGCCGATCGCCACCTCGAGCCAGCCGTCGCCGTCGAAGTCGCCGGCGAAGAGCTCCTCGCCCCAGGCATCGGCCGCGTTCTTCCCCGGCGCCGGCGGGTAGACGCCGTAGATGAATGTCGTCGACGCCGGCGGGGCGACCAGATCGATCGTCGCCGGGCGGACGCCGACCGCCCCGTACACGATGTACGCTTCGCCGTTGTCGCAGCGCAGGTTGACCGGATCGCAGATGTTGTCGCGCCCATCGCCGCCACCTGAGCCGTGCCCGTTGAGCCTCCCTTCCGGCCCGATCTGCGACGACAAGCGGTTCAGGCCGGCGCCGATCAGCACCTCGGCGGCGCCGTCATGATCGAGGTCCGCCCCGCGCACGGTGCCGCCGGAGTGGTCCTCGCGGTCGATACCGTAGATGACGGTGAGATCGGTCGCCGGCGCCGCCAGGTCGATGGCCGCGCGGCTGCGCAGCCCGGGACCACCATAGAGCACATAGGTTTCGCCCGCATGGGTGCGGCTCTCGTCCGGGCCATCGGCCTCGTCGGCGCCGAGGATGAGGTCTGGCGCGCCGTCGCCGTCGAAGTCGCCGCTGCTCACCCAGGTGCCGAGGCGATCGCCGGGATCACGCGCGTAGACAAAGGTCACGGATCCCGGTGCCGGAGCACGCAGGTCGATGGCGCGGCCGCCGAGGCCGGTGCCGCCCCAGACGATGGCCACATCGCCCGAGTTGGCGCGCCCGTTGTCGGGGCCGTCGCCGTACTGCGCCCCGATCACCAGGTCGGCGAACCCGTCGGTGTCGAGATCGACGGCGGTCACCTGGATGCCGAGGTAGTCGAAGGCGTCGGCGCCGTAGATCAGCAGGATGTCGTCCGGCAGCGCCTCGACATCGAGGGTCGCCAGGTCGCGAATGCCGGCGATCGTGCCGTTGGAGAACACCACCGCCACCTCGCCGGCATGCTCGCGGTCGCGGTCCGGACCGCTGTCGGCGTTCATCGGTGTCAACGCGACGTCGTCGAGTCCGTCGCCGTTCAGGTCGCCGCCGGCCACCGGCATGCCCAATTCCGCGCCGTCGTCGGTGCGGGCGTAGATCGTCCACTGGCCGGCTTGACCGGTATCCAGCGTATCCCACACGGCGGCCGCCGGGGCCGCCACCAGCGCCAGGCAGAACATGGCGAGGGCGCTGCGGATCGTTCTCGTCGGTGCCATCGTCGAGCACCGTACCATCGCCGCGGCGCTGCTGCACGCGGTCCGCGCTAGCTAGCGGATTCTTCTTACGCCGACCCGACGAGGTTACGGGCAGCCGTTGAGCGCCGAGCCCACGGCGCGAATGAGCTCGTTGACGGATACGCGCCGATCGAGGTTGACGTCGATCGCCTGGCAGTCGTCCGGGGCGCGATCGTCGAGGGCGAAACCGACCGCGGTGATCAGCTCGCTGATGGTGACGCGGCGATTGTCGTTGCAGTCGCCGACACAGGCGGCCACCGGGGTTGTCGCAACGGTCGCGCTGGCGGTGGCGGTCGGCGTCGCAGCCGTCGCCGTCGCGGTCGGCGGCGGCACCGTTGCGCTCGGCAACGCGCTCGGCGACGGGGTTGGTGTGACGCTCGGGACGACCGTCTCGGTGGGGCTGATGGTCGGTGTGGCGCTGGTCGTCCGGGTCGGGCTCGGCGGCACGCTGGCAGTGGCGGTCGGGCTGGCGCTGGCGGTGAGCGTAGGAGTCGCCGTGTGGCTGGCGGTTCGCGTCGCCGTCAGCGCGGCGCTCTCTGTGCGAGTGGGGCTGGCCGTGTCCGTGCTACTCGGCGTCGCCGTCGGGGAATCGGTCGCCGTGCGGCTCGGCGTGAGCGTCGCCGGAGCGGTGGGCGAGGGGCTGGCGGTGGGCGTCGGCGTCGCGCTCGGGACGTCGGTCGCCGTGCGGCTCGGCGTGAGCGTCGCCGGAGCGGTGGGCGAAGGGCTGGTGGTGTGCGTCGGCGTCGCGCTCGGGACGGTCGTCGGCGGCGCCGTAGCGGTCGTCGTCGCCGTGGGCGTTGCGGTCAGCGTTGCGGTCGGCGTCGCGCTCCGCGTTGCGCTCGGCGCGGCGCTGCGGGTCGGGCTCGCCGTCGCGGACGGGGTGGCGGAGGCGCTCGGCGCCGAGGTGTGGGTCGCCGTTGCGGTGGCGGTGCGCGTCGCCGAGCCGGTGCGCGTCGCCGTGGCCGTGCTCGACGGCAAGGCCGACGGTGTCGCCGTGCGCGTCGGCGTCAGTGTGACGGTCGCGGTCGGTGGCAGTGTGTGGGTGCGCGTCGGGCTGGCGGTCGCGGTGCGCGTGGCCGTCGGCGGATTCGAGGCCGTCGCGGTAGCGGTGTGGGTGCGGGTCGAGGTCGGCGTCGGCGTCGGGCTCGGCGGAACGGTGAAGGTGGCCGTCGCGCTGGCGGTCCCCGTCCGGGTCGCCGTAGCGGTGGCCGTGGTCGTGCGGGTGCTGCTGGCCGTCGGGCTGGGAACCGGCGTGGCGGTCGAGGTGGGCGTGCGCGTCGACGTGCGGGTGATCGTCGGGCTCGGTGGCAGCGTCGCCGAGAACGTCGGCGTCGGCGTCACGGTGCGCGTGCCGGTGCGGGTGGGGGTCGACGTCACCGTCGCCGTGGGGACGATGACGATGGCCGCGAAGCGCTGTCCGTGGACGTCGGCCTCGCTGCTGGAGTCGGCCCCGTCGCGCCGCCAGGCGACGGCGTAGCGGCCGTCCGGGGCGACGCCGACGACCGGATCGACCTGGGCGGTGGTGGCGCTGTTGTTGACCGCGGTCGGGCCCTCGAGCGGCGCGCCGGCGGCATCGTAGCGGCGGCCGACGACCGTGGTGACCGCGCCGGTCCCGGCCGGCGTCTCGCCCCACACGACGACGAAGTTGCCGGCCGCGTCGGCGCCGACGTCGGGGGCGTCGGCGTACTCGATGGGCGACCCGTTGACGCGAAAGTCGCCCGCCGTCGCCTGGCCGAGCGCATCGAAGCGCCGCCCGAACACGGCGTTGTCGGCCCCGGCGTGACCGTAGCTCTGCCAGAC
>JBOHWA010000634.1:0-6425 GCA_050735855.1 Binatia bacterium | reverse complement strand
CGCTTAGGCCGTGCACTACATCTACACGCACGGCTGGCACATCGATCGCTCTACTACCTTTCGAGGTCGGTTAGAGCATGCGATTTGCCAGGGTGGTGATGGTTGCAGTTGCGGTGGCGCTGGGCGGAGTCCGCGCAGGACACGGCAGCACGTTCGTCTTGATGAGCGAAACGGACCTGGCCGCGCGCTCGGTAGCGGCGGTGACAGGCTGGGTGACGGCTATCGAGGCCGCCGCCGATCCCGCGACCGGCGGCGTCAATACGTATATCCACATCGAACCGGACGACGTCGTCTTCGGCAGCCTGCCGTCGGGCGCCGTCGTGCTGCGCGAGACGGGCGGCAGGCTGCGCGGCGAGAGCGAGTGGTTGTTCGGCAGCCCCGAGTATCGTGTCGGCGAGGAAGTCCTGGTCTTCCTCAGCCAGAACGACGACGGCTCACTGCGCACCACCGCCATGGCGATGGGCAAGTTCGATGTCGAGACCGATCGGCGCGGCGCGATGACGGCCGTCCGCCGGCTTGGCGAAGGCGTCGCGCTATGGAATCCGCGCACCCGCCAACTGGACACCGCGCCCGCCGACGAGGTCTATGACCTGGAGCACCTGAAGGCTGCCGTGCGCCAGACGGCGCCGCCGCCCGACTTCAGCCGCTCGACACGGCGGTCGCGCCTGCGAACCGTGCCGCCCGAGCTCAGCCGGACGACGGTGAGCGAAGCGCAGGCGTCGTTCACCTACCTGAGTTCGCCCTCGCGCTGGTTCGAGCCCGACGACGGCCAGCCGGTGTCGTACATGGTCGACCCCGCCGGCGACGCCGGCGTCGGGCCGGCCAACACCCGCGCCGCGATGAACGACGCGTTCGCCGCCTGGACGGACGTGCCGACCTCGTCGCTGGTGCTGGCCGATGGCGGCGACCTGCCCGCGCCGGTGACCTTCGCCGGGTGCACCGGTGGCAACCGCATCGTGTTCAACGATCCGTTCAATGAGGTCAGCGATCCATCCGGCTGCAGTGGCGTGCTCGCCATCGGCGGCTATTGCGCCTCATCGGAGACGCGCACGGTCGGCGGAACCAACTTTCGCCGCATTCGCGTCGGCAAGATCACCTTCAACAATGGCTGGTCGAATTGCGGTGGATGGAACCGCTGCAATATGGCCGAAGTCGCCACGCACGAGATTGGCCACACGCTCGGGTTCGGCCACTCGGCCGATTACACCGCCACGATGTACGCGTCGGCCCATTTCGACGGCCGCTGCGCCGGCCTGCGCAGCGACGATCTGGCCGGGGTCAACTTCGTCTATCCGGGTGGGGCGGCTCCGACGCTCGGACCGCCCACCGCGACCCCGTCGCCGACCTTCACCGCGACCCCGACGGTCCCGCCCGCGACCCCGACACGGACGCGGACACCCAGCCCAACGCGCACGTTCACACCGACGCGTACGGCCCTGCCGACGCAAGCCACGGCGACGATCACCGCGACCCGAACCGGCACGCCGACCCGCACCACGCCGCCGACGGCAACCGCGTCGCCGACCAGCCCCATTCCGCACACCGCGACGCCCACCAGCATTCCGTCCAGCACCGCCACCACCGGTCCGCGGCGCCGCGTGCGCGGTCGCGTCCAGTACTATCGTGAAGACCGCGCCGTCCCCGGCGTCACCGTCAACCTGCAGGGCGCCAGCCCCGACGCCACCCTCACCACCGAGACCGGCGCTTACGAGTTTGCCGCCGTGGCCGACGGGTCGTGGGAGCTCGGCGCCGCCAAGGTCAGTGATTTCGGCACCGGCGTCTCACCGCTCGATGCGGCGTATGTGCTGCAGAGCGTCGCGCAGCTGCGCGGCCTCGATGCCACCCAGCAGCTGGCCTGCGACGTCACCGGCGACGGCACGTTGAGCACCGTCGATGCCGCGCGCATCCTGCAGTTCAGCGTCGGCAACCTCGCCCGCCTGCCGGTGGCCAGCATCTGCGATTCGGACTGGCTGTTCGTCCCGGTCCCGGCCCCGATGCAGCAGCAGTCGGTGATCAACCCCGAAGTGAGCGGCGGCAGCTGCCACGGCGGGCGCATCATGCTCGACGATCTGCTCGACGACGTCGACGGGCAGGATTTCCGCGCCGCGCTGTTCGGCGATTGCACCGGCAACTGGCAGGCGGCCGGGGAGCACGCGCCGGTGGTGCGCAGCGCCGGTCGGGCACCCCAGCTGCGGCTCGGCCGACTGATGGTCGAAGGCAACCAGGCGCGCCTGCCGGTCTACGTGCGCAGCGGCACGCCCTACCATGCGCTCGATCTGCTGCTCTCGTATGACGCGACGCGGCTGACGCCGACCGGCGCCCAGCTGCGCAAGTCGGCCGCCAGCGGCATCACCAGCTACAACGCCCCGACCCCCGGGGTCATGCGCGTCGCCATGGCGAGCGGCGAACCGATCAAGCGGCGCCACGGCGTGCTGCTGGTGCTCAACTTCACGGTCGAAGGCGATGCCGCCAGCGGCGACATCCGCGCCATGGACGCCAGCGTCGACGAACGCACCGCCGTGATCGCGGCCGAGGACGCGCCCTGAGGGCGGATCGCCCGAGGGCTTTGCTTATAAAAGCGAAAAGCCGACCACGGATTGCGCGGATTGACGGATTTCACGGAGGGAACCCTCAGAAACTCCGTGTGATCGGCTCGTATCCGCTCAATCAGTGATTTGCGTTTTCTTTTCTGGGCAAAGCCGCCTGAGGGCTCACATCCAGGCGCCGCCGTCGACGCGCAGGACCTTGCCGGTGATGAAGCTGCTGTCATCGCTGGCCAGGAAGACAGCCGCCCGGCCGATGTCGACCGGCTGCCCCGCCCGCCCGAGCGGAATGCCACTCAGGATGGCCTCGCCGTAGTGCTTCATCATCCGCGTGCCCATGTCCGTCTCGACGAGACCGGGAGCGATGCAGTTGACCCGCACCCCGGCGGGCGCGCACTCCTTCGCCAGCGACTTGGTCAACGCGTTCACGCCGGCCTTCGCCACGTAGTACGGCGCCCCCAAGGGCCCGCAGACGTCGGCGCCGATCGACGACACCAGGATGATCGCTCCCCGACGACGGTCGACGAGATGCTTCGCCGTCGCCTTGCAGGTGTAGAAGGCGCCGTGCAGGTCGACGCCGATCACCCGCTGCCAGTGCTCGACGTCCATGTCCCACACCGTCTGCGTGCGCGAAGCCACGCCGGAGTTGGCGACCACGATGTCGAGCTGGCCGAACGCGGCCAGGGCCTCGCCCACCATGCGCTCGACGGCTGGCCAGTCGGCGACATCGGCCTGCAGTGCGATCGCCGCGCCGCCCAGGCGCTCGATCTCCGCCACCGTCGCGCGCGCGGCCGACTCGTCGCGCCGGTAGTTGATCGCCACGCGCGCCCCTTCGCGCGCGAACTCGAGCGCGATCCCGCGCCCGATGCCGCGCGAGCCGCCGGTCACCAGCGCACACCTGCCCTCGAGTTTGCCCATACCGCCCCCGTTCGCCCCGACGCTTATGCAATCGCCGGCGGGGCGGCAAGCGCGGTGGCGCGCCGCGCCTCGACCTCAGTGCTGCTCGATCGTATCCGGCAGCTGGAGCGCCCGTCGCGCGGCGTAGCGTTGCATGCGCTGGATCAGCCGATTCGCATCCACCAGGATCGCCCGCCGCAACGCCGGCTTGGAGGTGCGCGCATACCATTCGCGCAGGGCCTGCAGATCGCGCCCGAGCGATGCCGTCTCGGCCCGCTCGTGCGCCGTGGCAACCCGCGCAGCGGCGGGCTCCAACGACCGCCAACGCGCCAACTGCGCGTCGATCGCGTTGAGCGCCAGATCCAGCGACCCCTCGTCCGCCGGCGCGCGCCGTTCGACGCGCACCGACGCAACGGTGGGAGCCGGCGAGGGCCTGGCAGCGCGTGGCCGAGCCGGTACGGCGTCAAAGCCATACTTGCGCAGCACGCCGACCACGACGCCGCGCACGCGCACCTGATCGCCGCTGACGATCAGCGGCAGCATCTCCGGGTTGGCCGGCTGCAGGCGCACCTGGCCGCCGGGCGAGCGGAAGAGCTTCTTCACCGTCACGTGCCCGTCGATCTCGGCGACGACGGTGCGACCGTTATCGGCCGTCTGGCCGGGCTCGACGATCAGGTAGTCGCCGTCGCGGATGCCGGCGTCGACCATCGACTGGCCGCGCACCCGCAGCGCGAACACTTTGCGGCCATGCCAGAGCGACTCCGGAACGTCGAGCGACTCCTCGACCGAGAACATCTCGAGCGGCTTGCCGGCCGCCACCTCGCCGAGCAGCGGTATGCTGATCGTCCCCTCGGCTATCCAGTTCTCCTGCGCTGCGTGCATCGCTTCGCCTCCTGTTCGCCTGAGGCAGGATAGGCAAACAAATAGCGAAAGGTCAACTGGCCGCAGCACACCGGCGAACTGGCGAGCCGGCGCGTCAGGCGCCGCTGGCGGGGGCAGTGGACGCGCTCAGCGCTTGCGCGTGACCAGCTCGATCATCGTGCCCTGCGCGGCATCGGGGTGCACGAACTGAATGCGCATGTCGCCGCCTTCGCGCACACCGTCGATCAGCGGAACGCCGTCGGCGCGCAGGCGCGCCGCCTCGCGGTCGACGTCGTCGGTGCGCAGGCCGATATGATAGATCCCCGGTCCGCGGTGGGGCAGGAACTGCATCATCGTCTGACCGGGATCCGCCGCCTCGATCAGCTCGATCTCGGCGTCGCCGAGGCGCAGGCAGCAGCGCCGGATGGGTGGTTGTTCGCGATGCTCGATCGGGCCGGCCGGCAGCCCGAGCACCTCGGTGTAGAATCGCAGCGCCGCCTCGAGATCCTCGACCATGATGCCGATGTGGTCGATCGTCAGCGGCACGCGGTCACCGGGTTCCGCCGGCCGATGAGTCGTGGCGGGCGATAGTGCGGCCCAACAGCAGCAGGGTGCCGCCGTTGAGCGCCAGCAGCGCGCCGATCGCGGCGGCGGCGACCAGCGCCATCTCGGTCGTCGCGGCGATGAAGAACTGCAAGCCGTACATGCTGTTGCCCGGATTGCGGTCCATCAGCATCTTGGCGCGCATGAACTCGCTCGCGTTCAGCCCGGCGGTGATGGCGAAACCGGCCAGGACGGCGAGGCCGAGGCCGAGGAACAGCCACCCGACGATGCGGGCCGCGCGGCCGGCGCGCGCAGCGGGCATGGATTCACGCGAGGTCATAGCGCAGGACACGCAGGCGGGCGAGGCGTTGACGCTCGTAGCCGATCCACTTGCTGGCCGGGACCTCGCGGTGCCCCACGCGCCGGAAACCCTCGCGCTCAAAGAAGGCCTGCGCCCGTTCGTCCACCGTGCAGGCGAAGACGTAACGCAGGCCGAGGCTGCGGGCTTCTTCGAGCGCCCGCGCCAGCAGGCGGCCACCGACGCCCTCGCCTTTGAAGCGCGTGATCGTATACAGGCCCACGATCTCGCCGACGCCGTCGGCACGAAACGCCTCGGTCTCGAGGCCGCAGACGCCGGCGAAGTGATGTGAGCCGATCTCCGCGCCGAAGCCGTTCAGCAGGATGCGCGCCACCTCGGCCGGCGAGCGCGGTTTCAGATACCCCTCGCGCTGTCCGCGCGCGATCAGCCGTTCGACCTCTTCGAAATCGTCGATCCCGAGGCGTTCGATGCGGCAATAGTCCTCGTGGGTGAACAGCGTGCCCGATCCCTCGTAGGTGTAGAGCTCGCGCGCCAGGCCGTCGAGCGCGCAGAGGTTCACCGAGTGCACGCCGCCGCGCAGCGCAGCCCGGATGTGATCGAGCGTCTCGCGGCGGCTGGCCAGCCCGGCCCATTCGGCCTGGCCCGGCTGCAGCGTGGCGGTGAGCATCGCCTCGTCCATGAACGAGAGCGGCGGACCGCTCGCCGACTGGATGCCGCCGTCGCGCTGCACCACCACCAGCTTGTGGACGCGCAGGCGGCCGGCGAGCTGCTGTGCCACCTCGACCAGCCGGCCCTCCTCGAGCGCCCCGACCAGCAGCGGTCGCTTGCGCAGCGTCAGCCAGGCGGCGGTCAGCGCCCCGTCGACACCATCGCCGGTGCCGGCACGGCTCAGATCGACGAACGACTCGCGCGCGCTGCGCCGGCCGCGGACGAGCGGAAAGCGGCGCGCCGCCTCGTCCCCCAACACGTATCGCTGCAGGCGGCGGCGCACGCGGCCGAGCTCGGCCGGCAGATCGCGGCCGCGTTCGGCGACGCCGAGCAGCACGATCAGCCGCGTCTCGTTGGCGATCAGCTCGCGCATCACCCCGCCGAGCGAGGCGAATCCACCCGGCCGTTCGCAGTCGCGCAGCGTGACGGCGATGCACAGCGTCCGTGCATCGAACTCGTCGAGGTAGAATTCCTTCTCGCCGAACTCCTCGCTGGGAATCGGCGCGGTCTGCACGCGCGTCGCCACGACGCCGGACGATAGCATAGGTGTACGC
>JBOHWA010000633.1:0-2034 GCA_050735855.1 Binatia bacterium | reverse complement strand
GCGCGTATCCGAATCGCGACGCGGACGAGCCGGGCGAGCTGGTGCGCGAGCTCCTGGTCCGCGCGCCGGCGGTGTCGCGCGCGGTGCACACACCGCGCGCCGTGTTCTCGGCGACGGACGATCCGGTGACGCCGATCGTGGCAGCGACCGCGCTGGCGACCTGGATAGGGGCCGAGCTGCACGTGCTGCCGGGCGGCGGCCACGCCTTGTGGGGCGGCCCCGGCTGGGAGGCGCACGCCGCGGTGCTGCACCGCTGGCTGATCCAGCATCTCGGCGGCGACCTGCTGGCGCTCTACGACGAGGCGATGGATCCGTCGTGAGCCCGCCGGCGGACCTGGTTTGACTCACCACCAGCCCCTTGTTACGGCTCGACCTTTCCCACCCATTGCGACCTGAGGAGGACATTCCATGGCCGAGGCGTTCATCGTCGACGCGTGCCGCACGGCGCGCGGGCGGCGCAAGGGTACGTTGAGCGAGACCCATCCGATCGACCTCCTGGTCGCGCCGCTGAAGGCGATCGTCGAGCGCAACCAGATCGATCCGCTGCAGGTCGAAGACCTGATCGTCGGCTGCGTCACGCAGACCGGCGAGCAGGGATCGGATCTGGCGCGCTCCGCCGTGCTCGCCGCGGGGTGGCCGGTCGACGTCCCGGGCGTGACGCTCAACCGCTTCTGCTCCTCGGGCCAGCAGGCGGTGAACTTCGCCGCCATGGCGGTGCAATCGGGCGCGCAGGATCTGGTGCTGGCCGGCGGGGTCGAGAACATGACCCGCGTGCCGATGGGCGCCGACATGGGCCCGCTGCCGATGAGCCTGATGGAGAAGTTCGACCTCGTGCCGCAGGGGCTGTCGGCCGAGATGATCGTCGAGAAGTGGGGCTACACGCGGCAGCAGCTCGACGAGTACTCGCTCGCCAGCCAGCAGAAGGCCTGGAAGGCGATCGAGGAAGGGCGCTTCAAGAAGAGCATCGTGCCGATCGAAGTGACCCACAACGGCGAGCGCAAGATCTTCGCGAAGGACGAGCACGTGCGGCCGCAGTCGACGCTCGAGGGACTGATGGCGCTCACCCCCTCGTTCAAGGGCGACGGCGTCATCACCGCCGGCAACTCGAGCGGCATCGTCGACGGCGCCGCCGCGGTACTGGTCGCCTCGGAGCAGAAGGTGAAGGAGCTGAAGCTCAGGCCGCGCGCCCGCGTCGTGTCACAGGCGATCGTCGGCTCCGAGCCGGTCATCATGCTCACCGGCCCGATCCCGGCGACGCTGAAGGCGCTGAAGAAGGCCGGGCTGCGCATCGAGGACATCGACCTGATCGAGATCAACGAGGCGTTCGCGCCCGTGCCGCTGGTCACCATGCAGGAGATCGGCATGGACCCCGACAAGGTCAACGTCAACGGCGGCGCCATCGCCTTCGGCCACCCGCTGGGCGCCACCGGCGCGATGCTGATCGGCATCCTGATCGACGAGCTCGAGCGCCGCAACAAGCGCTATGGCCTGGCGACCATGTGCGTCGGCATCGGCATGGGCATCGCCACCATCATCGAGCGCGTCTAGCCGGTGGCGCGGGCCTCCGTGCCCGCGGGCCTGCGGAGCGCGGCGGAGCAGGTCCCCAGCCGCACCGGGGGGGCGCGCAGTGGCGTTCGATGCCATCGCGCTGTTTCCCCCGGCCCCCGAATGGTAACCTTCCGGGCATGGCCGCCGATGCCACTCGGATCGACCAGGGGGTCTCGCTCATCGAGCAGCGACTCAGCCCAGCCGCCATCCTCCTCTACGGATCAGTGGTCACCGGAGGGCTGCGCCTTGACAGCGATGTCGATATCGCGGTGCTCCTCGGCACCGGGGCCGTCGATCCATTCGAGTTGGCGAGCCTGCGCACCGACGTCGAGGCGGTGATCGGACGCGACGTCGATCTCGTTGTGCTCGACTCCGCCTCGCCGATCATTGCGATGGAAGTGGTGCGGCACCACCGCATCATCCACAACCGCCGCCCGGATCTCCTCGAGCGTTTCGTCGTCAAGACGCTGGGAGCCTATTTCGATC
>JBOHWA010000632.1:0-2284 GCA_050735855.1 Binatia bacterium | reverse complement strand
ATGCTGCCCCTGGCGGTGACGTCGGCGCGCTGGGGCAACGCGGCCGGCGCCGATCCGGCCCCGCTCACCATCCAGGCGACGACGCCCGGCGGCGGGCGCCTCGCGGTCAGCGGCACGCTCGACAGCGCGCCGGTGGCCGCCGAGCTCGACGTCAGCCTGACGCAGGTGCCGTTGCCGGCGCTGGCCGAGCTGGCCGATGTGTTGCCGCTGCGGCTGACGCGCGGCACTGGCGACGGCGCGCTGCGCGTCAGCCAGCGCGACGCCCGGTGGCGCGTGCAGGGCGACGTGCGCCTGCGCGATGTGCACACCGCGCCGCCCGTCGCCGCGCGGCCCACCGAGGTGCTGGCGGTCAGCGATGCCACCGCGGTGCTCGCGATCGACAGCGGGGCCAAGCCGCAGATCGACATCGCGTCGCTGACGCTCAGCTATCCATACGTCATGGTGCTGCGCCACGGCGGCGGCATCTTCCCCGCCGACCTGTTCGGCCGCGCCCCGGCGGCGGGCGCCGCGCCGGCCGCCGCGCTGCCCAGCCTGCGGGTGCGTTCGGCGACCATCGAGCAGGGCCAGATTGAGTTCGTCGATACCACCCTCGAGCCGGACTACTGGACCAGCCTCAGCCATCTGACCGCCGCGGCGAGCGAGGTGCGCCTGCCCGCCGCCACCGTCGAGCGCTTCACCATCGCCGGCCGCCAGGACGAGCTGAGCCCGATCGAGATCGCCGGCGCGCTGACCGCGCGCGGGCTCGAGGCACAGGCGGCCGTGCAGGACGTGTTGCTGCAGTCGCTCAACCCGTATGTCGCGCCGCTGCTCGGCTACGACCTGACCGGCGGGCGGCTGACGGTGAACATCGACGCCGTGCCCGAGCCGCCGTTCCTGGCGGCGACGGCGCGCGTCGTGGTGCGCGGCGCCGACGTGCAGCAGACCGGCGTCGACGTCATCCAGCAGCAGAGCGGCGTGCCGCTGCCGATCGCGCTCAGCCTGATCTCCAACCGCTCGGGCGAGATCGACCTGACGCTGCCGGTCACCATGGACACCAGCTCCGGCCGCGTCGCGCTCGGCTCGGTCGTCGGCCAGGCGGTGCGCAGCGCCATCGTCACGGCGCTGACCAGCCCGCTGCGCATTCTCGGCAGCCTGTTCGGCACCAAGGGGGCGCCGCACGCGTTCGCCGTCGACCCCATCCCGTTCGCCGCCGGCAGCGACGCGCTCGACGCCGCCGGCACGGCGCGGGTCGCCGAACTCGCGCGCATCCTGCACGCCCACGTCGGCCTGGTCCTGGTCGCCATGCCACAGATCGCCGCCGCCGATCGCGCCGCGGTCGACACCGACGACCTGCAGGCGCTGGCCGACGAACGCGGCGCCGCGGTGCGCACGGCGCTGGCCGACGCCGATCCTCCCCTGCCCCCCGAACGCATGATGCTGGTCGCCTGGCACCCGCCCGCCGACGGCGCCGCAGCGGCCGACCCGGGCGTATACGTGGAGCTGCAGGATCAGCCGTGACAGCTCATCGCATATGGTTCTGAGGCGAAGAGCCCGCCGGCAGCTTTGCCAGATAAGGAGAGGCAAACCACGGATTGCGCGGATACGAGCCGATTACCCGCGAATTTCCAAGGGTTCCCTCGGTGAAATCCGCCAATCCGCGCAATCCGTGGTCGGCTTCAGTCCTTTTTGGGCAAAGCCCTCGCCTGCCAGCATTCAGCATCTGTTTTTGGCGCAGGCCATAGGCCATAAGCGGCGGCGAGGCCGCCCCCGGTTCTTTTGAACCACTGGTTCCAGCCAACCAATCAGGGCTGGTTGGCAGGAACCGCCTTGTGCCACAAGGCCGGCCGGCCGTTCGGTTCGGGGCGGTGGCACGTCGGCTGCACTTCGTCAGGGCCATACGGAAGCAACCTGAGAGCGAGGCCCCGGTGGAAGCCGGGACCTCCGGAGGAGGCCCTGACAATGCAATATGCACCGATCGAGCGTTTCGTCGACGACCCGTCCGCGCAGGATGACGATCCGATCATCG
Organism: Binatia bacterium; assembly: GCA_050735855.1. Lineage (GTDB taxonomy): Bacteria > Desulfobacterota > Binatia > HRBIN30 > CADEER01 > JBOHWA01. Next base: position 279 of record JBOHWA010000632.1, on the reverse strand, counting down.
CGCCCTTCATGCGTGAGCAGCTCGAGCCGATGCTCGGCGGCGTGCGCGACAATGGCGTCGGCGGTCCGGAGCGCGCGCTGATGCGGGCGATGCTGCAGGACGCCATCCTCTGTCTGCTCGGTGAAGCCGCGCCCGCCAAGGAGCGGCCGCGTCTGGCCTCGGAGGCGCGCTTCTGGATCGCCTCGCACTCGCGCGAGTGGGTCTACTCGTTCGAGAGCGTCTGCGATGCGCTGGGCTACGATCCCGACTACCTGCGCGGCCGCTTGTTCACCATGGCCG
>JBOHWA010000631.1:0-3318 GCA_050735855.1 Binatia bacterium | reverse complement strand
GACAGGCTCAGGGCGAACGGGGCTGAGCTTGTCGGCGCCGTGTTCGCGAGATGCATCCCGCCGGTGGACGACGGCGCCCTCCAGGTCACGGATGAGTCCGAGCCGGGTGCCTATCGCGAGCCCTCCAGGGTGCGATTGAGCCTGGCGGGGGCGGCTACTTCGCCGGGCAGGTGCCGACCGGGGTGCCGCCGATTTCGGCGCACACCAGCTCGCGGTGGGTCGGGGCATCGCCGCCGCCGCCGCCGCGCACCTCGCCGACGCCCGGGCGCAGCCAGATGGTGTGCCGGACGTCGGCGCGATGGTCGGGCACCGACAGCGTGCGCTGGACGGAGATGGCGATCTCGCCGTCGGCGGCGGGCTTCGCCTCGAAGGTGAAGTCGATCCGCCCGTTGCCGAGCGCCATCTTGTCGGCCAGCCGCCAGATCTCCACCGCCGAGCTGGCGCGGCGCACGCCGGCCACCACCGGCACGACGAAGATCGGCACCGGCGTGGCATAGTGCAGGCCGATGCCGCCGGCGGTGTCGATCTCGCTGACCACCAGGATCGCGCCGGCCGTCGGACGCAGATGGACGCGGCCGAGCACCGCCTGTGTCTCGCTGTAGGTGAGCAGGATGTCCCCCTCCGGCAGGGGGGTGGCACGCGAGAGCTCCAGACGCGGCTCGCGTTCGTCACCCGTGCTGCGGTACAGCCACCAGTCGCCGGGGTGCAGCGGCACCAACTTCTCCATCGGCCCGGAGAACAGGACCGTCCCCGCCGCGTTGCTCTGCAGCGCCCGTCCCGGTGCGCAGCCGGCCGACAGCGCCAGGGCGAGCAGACCGCCGATCCAGAAGCGAACGCGGGCGCGCCCGCGCCCGGGCTCGCTCACGCCGGCTCCACGGTCACCGGCAAGCCGTTCAGCACCGCGTTGCCCGACAGGGGGTCGAGCGCCTCTTCGTCGACCAGGCGGTTGCAGTTCACCCCCGGGTGCGCGGCGGCGACGCCGAGTTGGATGCCGGGCAGGTCGTGCCCCCACCCGTGCGGGATGCTGACCACCCCCGGCCTGATGGTATCGGTGACTTCGACCGGCACCGTGATGCGCCCGGTGCGCGAGGCGACCGCCGCCAGGGCGCCGTCGGTGAGGCCAAGTCGATCGGCATCCGCCGGGTTGACCTGCATCGTGCAGCGCGCCTTGCCCTTCACCAGCACCGGCGCGTTGTGCATCCACGAATTGTTCGAGCGCAGGTCGCGGCGGCCGATCAGCACCATGCCGTCGCCGTTGCCGCCCAGGCCGGCGCGCAGGCGGTCGACGTCGCCGACCAGCGCCGGCGGCGCCAGCTCGATCTTGCCGCTCGGCGTGCGCAGCACGTCGGGAATGCGCGGCTGCAGCGGACCGAAGTCGATGCCGTGCGGATGGGCCTCGAGCTGCGCCAGCGTCAAGCCGTCGGGCGACGCGCCGAAGGCGTCGCCGTACGGCCCGGTGCGCAGCATGAGATCGAGCAGCCGCTCGGGTCCGCGGCGCGGCGCCAGCGCGGCGCAGATCTCGTCTGCATCGCGCCCGGCGATCGGTGACGATGCCGCGCCGGCGATCTGTTCGACCTGCTGGCGGACGACGAAGTCGTCGAGCGCGTCGATATCGGCGTCCGGCCCCTGACCGGTGATCAGGGCGGCGAGCCGCAGCAGCGTGCGCCACTCGGGCTGCTGCCCCTCGGGGACGTCGAAGACCGGCGCCGAGTAGGTCGCCACGTTGCGGATGGCGAGTTGGCGCAGGGCGACGTCGTAGTGCGGCTGCTCGAGCGGCGACAGCCCGGGCAGGATGACATCGGCGTGGCGTGTCGTCTCGTTCAGAAAGATGTCGAGGCTGAGCATGAAGTCGAGCGAGCCGATGGCCGCGTCGAGCCGCGCCCCGTTCGGCGTGCTCAGCACCGGGTTGCCGGCGATGGTGATCAGCGCCCGCACCTGCCCCTCGCCCGGCGTCTCGATCTCTTCGGCCAGACAGGCGGCGGGAAACTCGCCGTAGACCTCGGGGGCATGGCGCACGCGGCTGTGGCGCCGCCCGAAGCGCACACCCTTGCCGCGCCCCGGCGTGCCGCGCGTGTGACTGCTGCCGGTGGCGGGCCTGGTGAACATCGCCCCGCCGACCTGGTCGAGGTGGCCGGTGAGGACGTTGACGACGTCGACCAGCCAACTCGCCAACGAGCCGAACTCCTGCGTGCAGGTGCCGATGCGCCCGTACACCGCGGCGCACGGCGCCGCCGCCAGCTCGCGCGCCAGGCGACGGATCGATGCCGCGTCGATGCCACAGCGCGCCGCCACCACCTCGGGCGCGAAGTCGCGCGCCAGCGCCGCGATCTCGTCGAGCCCGGCGACGTGTTCCGCCAGCCGGCCGAGCCGCACCAGGCCCTCGGCGAACAGCGTGTGGACGATGCCGAAGAGCAGATAGGCGTCGGTGCCGGGGCGGATGGCATGGTGCTCGTCCGCCTCGCTCGCGGTGCGCGAGCGGCGCGGATCGACGACGACGATCTTGCCGCCGCGGGCGCGGATCGCCTTCAGACGGCCGGGCACGTCGGGCGCCGTCATCAGGCTGCCGTTGGAGACGAACGGGTCGGCGCCGAGGATGAGCAGATAGTCGGTGCGGTCGAGATCGGGGACCGGCACGCTCAGCACCGTGCCGAACATCAAGCCGACCGACACCTGCTTGGGCATCTGGTCGACGGTGCTGGCCGAGTAGATGTTCTTCGATCCGAGGGCGCGCAGCAGCACCTGATTGTAGACCAGCAGCGCCATGTTGTGGGCGCTGGGATTGCCGAGGTAGACGGCCAGCGCGTCGCGCCCGTGCTCGCGCAGGATCGGGCTCAGGCGCTCGTCGATGACGGCGAAGGCCTCGTCCCAGGTGGCCGGCTCGAAGCGCCCGTTGCGCTTGATCAGCGGCGTGCGCAGGCGGTCGGGATCGGCGTCGAGCTCCTTGACCGCATAGCCCTTCGGACAGATGAACCCATGGCTGAAGACGTCGGCGTCGTCGCCGCGAATCCCCACCACCTCGCGCCCGCGCGTGCGGATCTCGAGCCCACAGGTCGCCTCGCACAGCGGACAGGCATGGAAATGAACCCCCTCGGCGGTCGTCGCGTCGGCGCGCATGGTGCTCTCCTTCGCCCGCAGGCTTACCACGAGCGCGCGACGGGGGGGAATCAACGGGCGCCCACGCATTGGGGCAGTTTGAATCCGGCGCGCCCCCCCGTGTACCGCCTTCTCGGCACCGTCCTGCGCCACCGCGGGCTTGCCTCACCCCGGCGAGGGCAGCCGGCTGGAGGGCGCCGGTCCCTCGGCGCCGTGCTCGCCGCG
>JBOHWA010000630.1:0-3244 GCA_050735855.1 Binatia bacterium | reverse complement strand
GCACCAGCGCGCCGAGCTGCAGCAGGGCGCGCGGGCTGGCGCCGGTGGCGAGCGGGCCGATGTTCCAGATGACGACGTGGCGCAGGCCGGCGTCGACCAAGGTCTGGATCTCGGCGACCACCTCGTCGACATTGCCGGCGACGACACCGTCGCCGAGCAGCTCCGGGGTCACCAGGCGGCGCGCCGCTTCGATCTGCGCCGGGGTGATCTCGCTCGGCACGAACTCGGCAAAGCCCTCGTACGCCTCGCCCAACGGATGGCGCAGGCCGTGCCGGCTCCACACCGGGCCGGGCAGCAGCAGCGCCATGGCCGCGGTGGCCGGCACGCGCAGCACCGCCTCGAGCGCGCGGCGGCGATCCGCGCCGAGCACCAGCTGGATCTGCAGCGCCGGCTCGAAGTGCGACAGATTGCGCCCCGCCGCGGCGCCGGCCGCGCGGATGCGCTGCAGGCCCTCGCGGTACTGGTCCGCGGTCATCTTGTTGGTCGGATACCACCCATCGGCATAGCGGCCGGTGAGCCCGAGCATGCGCGGCGCGTGCGCGGCGACCCACAGGGCGGGCGCCCGGCCGTTGAACAGCGGGGTGGCGAACAGGGCGTCCTTGAGCCTCCAGATCGACCCATCGAAGCTCACCGGCTCGCCGCGGCTCTCCCACAACCGGCGCACGATCGCCAGCGCCTCCTCCAGACGGGCGACGCGGCGCTTGAACGGCAGGCCGTAGGGCTCGGTGTTCTCGCGCTCCCCGTTGCCGATCCCGAGAATGGCGCGGCCGCCGGTGAGGTGGTCGAGGGTGACGAAGGCCTGCGCCAGGGTCGCCGGGTGGCGGCGGAACGGCTCGGTGACGCCGGTGCCGATGCGCACGCGCCGGTAGCGCGCCGCCATCATGCCCATCATGACATAGGGGTCGAAGAACGCGTCGGGCGACGGCACCAGCTTGGCCGCCGGGGTCAGGCCCGGTCCCCACACCGAGCGCGGCACGAAGCTCAGATAGTGGTCGGGCACGAAGAGCGAATCGACGCCGAAGAGCTGGCACAGGCGCATGGTCGCTCGTTCGATCCGCAGCGGCGCGGTGCAATTGGTCTCGACCCCGACGGACAGGTGTGTGCGCATGCCGCTCTCCCTCGACCGCAGGGCTGATAGCATCGCGCCGCCGCCGGTCGCAAAGACCGCGCGTCGCGACCGGCCACTTCTGAGCGCCCGACTGGTCTGGTACAGGAGAGGCCTACCGAGGAATCGTCCACACAGAGGAGGCGCGAATGGAATTTGGCGTCGTGATGTTCGCCACCGACTATGCCATCCGGCCCGCCGAGCTGGCGCGCGAGGTCGAGGGACGCGGTTTCGAGTCGCTGTGGTTTCCGGAGCACACCCACATCCCCACCAGCCGCGTGTCGCCCTGGCCCGGCGGTGCGGATCTGCCGAAGGACTACTGGCATACGCACGACCTCTTCGTCGCCCTCGGCATGGCGGCCGCGGCGACCACCAGGTTGAAAGTGGGCTCCGGCATCTGCCTGGTGATCGAGCGCGATCCGATCACGCTGGCCAAGGAGGTGGCGACGCTCGACTTCCTCTCCGACGGCCGCTTCCTGTTCGGCGTCGGCGGCGGCTGGAACGCCGAGGAGATGGCCAACCACGGCACCGACTTCAAGCAACGCTGGAAGCTGCTGCGCGAGCGCATCGAAGCCATGAAGGTGATCTGGCGCGACGACGCGGCCGAGTACCACGGCGAGCTGGTCGACTTCGCGCCGCTGTGGTCGTGGCCGAAGCCGGCGCAGCAGCCGCACCCGCCGATCTACCTGGGCGGCCACGGCCCGCGAGCGCTGCAGCGCGTCGTGCGCTACTGCGACGGCTGGTTGCCGATCCCGATCCGTGCCGGCGAGCTGCTGAAGGAGATCGAGACGCTGCACCAGCTGGCGCGCGAGGCCGGGCGCGATCCCGCCACCATCGGGGTGACCCTCTACGGCGTGCCGGCCGACCCCGACCTGTTGCGCTCGTTCGCCGCGGCCGGCGTCGAACGGACGATCTTCTCGCTGCCGTCGAAGGGACGCGACGCGATCCTGCCGCTGCTCGATCGCTACGCGGCGGTGGCCCGCGAGGTGCGTCCCTGAGGCGCGCGCCCGACGTGGAAACGCACCCGGGTTTTCGCTAGGTACCCGCCATGATCCCCGAGCCCAGCGGCGGGGCGGCGAGCGCCCCGGCCCGGCAGGAGTCTCTGCTCTCGTTCGCCGCGCAGCACCCCGTGCGCTACCTGTGGGGGCTGGCGGCGGACGTCTGGATCTTCACCTCGACCATCGTCATCGCCCTGCTGGCCATCGCCGGCACCTTGATTGCCCGCAGCGGGCGGCCGAGCGACGTGCTGGGTCGGCTCTGGAGCCGGCTGATCGTCGGCGTCTGCGGCATCGACGTCACCGTCGAGGGCCTCGAGCGCCTGCGCCCGGGGCAGAGCTACGTGCTGATCAGCAACCACCTGAGCAACTTCGACATCTGGTGCACGCTGGCCTCCATGCCCTTCACCGTCCGCTTCGTCGCCAAGCAGGAACTGCTGCGCCTGCCGGTCTTCGGTCAGGCGCTGGCGATGAGCGACCACATCGTCATCGACCGCCTGCGGCCGGAGGCCGCGATCACCAGAATCAACCAGGCCGCGGCGCGCACGCCGGAAGGGATCGGCATCGTCTTCTACGCCGAGGGCACGCGCAGCCGCGACGGCACGATCGGCCCATTCAAGAAAGGCGGCGTCAGCCTGGCCCTGCGCGCCCAGTTGCCGATCGTGCCGATGACCATCAGCGGCACGCGCAAGTTCCTGCCGCGCGGCTGCGCCGTCATCCGCCCCGGCGGACGGGTGCGCCTGGTGCTCGGCGAACCGATCCCCACCGCCGGCCTGTCGATCGACGACCGCGACGCGCTCAACCAACGCGTGCGCGACATCGTCGTGCAGAACTACGTCGAGGACCTGCACTGACCGGTCGAAGGACGCGACCGGACCGGCCTTTGCCCAAGAAGGTAGAATGCCAACAACGGATTACGCGGATTGAACGGATTTCTGAGTCTACTCCCTCGGATCCGTTCAATCCGTGTAATCCGTTGTTGGTTTTCCGGTCACGCCTCGTCCCCCCGCAGCGCGTTTCATTTGAGCGGCGGTTGGGATACAGCCGCGCCCATGCCTGTCGCGCTCGAGCTCAGCCGGGTGAGCAAGCGCTTCGGCCGCACGCGGGCGCTCGACGATCTCAGCTGGACGGCGCCGGCCGGCGC
>JBOHWA010000629.1:0-1507 GCA_050735855.1 Binatia bacterium | reverse complement strand
GGTCTCCGCCGTTCGCCTTCCCGGCGACGGCAGTGGAGGGCGATACCGTCGCCTTCCTGGAGAACGAGGGCGGCGAGAACGGCTGCGACGCCAACGGCGACGGCGACACCGGCGACGGCATCCTGCGCGCCGTGACCCTCGCCGGCGGCGAGCGCTCGGCGGCGGTGCTGCCGCCACGCGCCGTCGACGGCGCGCCGTTGATCAACGGCCGCAGCCTGGCCGTGTCCGCTGGCCTGGTCTTCTTCCGCAGCGCCGAGGCGGCGATGGCGCGCCAGCAGCTCACCAGCCTGCCGTTGGCCGAGGATGCGGCGGTGTCGGGTGATGGCCGCGTCGTCGCCTTCACCAGCGCGAGCGCCGGCCTGGTCGCCGGCGACTCCAACGGCCTGCGCGACGTCTTCGCGCTGGAGCGCGCAACCGGCGCCGTCACCCGGGTCAGCGTGCAGAGCGGCGGCGCACAAGCGAGCGGCGGCACGCGCGGGGGGAGCCGCCCGGCGCTGTCGGCCGACGGACGCTACGTCGCCTTCCAGGCCGACTTCACCGACCTGGTGCCGGGCGACGGCAACGGGCTGGCCGACGTCTTCATCCACGACCGCGTCAGCCGGGTGACCGAACGCGTCAGCCTCTCGACCCTCGGCGGCGAGGCCGACGCGGCGCCGACGGCCGACGCGCCGGCGATCAGCGCCGACGGCCGCTTCGTCGCCTTCGTCTCGCCGGCCAGCACGCTGGTGGCGGACGATGCCAACGGCTTCGCCGACGTGTTTCTGCGCGACCGCGCCGCCGGCAGCACCGAGCGCGTCAGCCTGGCCTACGACGGCAGCGAGGGCGACGGCGACGCCGCGGGGCCGCTCGCCATGACCCCCGACGCCAGTCTCATCGCCTTCACCAGCCTGGCCTCGATCCTGGCCCGCGAGTACGACGCCAACGGCCTGCCCGACGTCTACCTGCGCGATCGCCCGAACGGCGCCGTCGAACGCATCAGCATCGGCCCCTTCAACAACGACCCGAACGGCGCCAGCGGCGGCGCGTCGATCAGCGCCGACGGCCGTTGGGTGGCGTTTCAGACCCTGGCCACCAACCTGGGCGGCGACGCGCTGCTGCTGCACGACCGCCAGGCGGCGTACCGCACCGCCCGGCCGGTCGGCGCCTGCCCCCCCGACTGCAGCGCCGCGCAGAGCACGGCACTGTCGGCCGACGGCCGCTTCCTCGCCGCCGACCTCGGCGCGCAGACGCTGCTCTTCGATCGCCAGCTCGCCACCCGCCAAACGATCCCCGGCGGCGGCGCGCCGCCGAGCCTGTCGGCGGACGGGGCCGTGGTCGTCGCCGGGGGCGCGGTACGCGGGCTCGATGGCGCCGACCCGCTCGCCGCCGACGCACTGTTCGCTGACGGACAGCTCGACGACGTCGTGCTCGAGGTCCTGGACAGCGCCGCGCCGGCGCCGACGGCGCGGACGCTGTGCCCGGCCGCGCAGGTCGCGGTGGCGGCCGGCAACGCGGCGTTCCTGCGTCC
>JBOHWA010000628.1:0-6658 GCA_050735855.1 Binatia bacterium | reverse complement strand
CCATACGCACGTGCCGAGCGGCGTCGTCGGCACCGAGCCGACGCTCGATCTGGCGATCCTCCGCTTCGCCTCGCCCGCGGCCGACGGCCAGCTCCCGGCGCTGGCGTTCGGCGACAGCGATCGCCTGCAGATCGGCCAGTGGCTGATCGCCCTCGGCGATCCGCCCGGCCCGCAGAAGGTCTTCGCCGTCGGTGTGGCCGCCGGCGCACCCGAGCGGCAGTGCTACCAGGAGGAGCGCTCGGCGACGCTGCTGCAGAGCTCGCTCGTCGTCCCCGCCGGAGGGCTCGGCGGACCGGTCGTCGACATCCTCGGCCAGGTCGTCGGCCTCAACATCGGCCCACCCAACCCGGCGGGCCCTGCGCCGGCGAACGACGCCGTGCTGGCCGCCCGCACGCTGCCGATCAACCTCGTCCTGAACCTCTTCGAGGCCCTCAAGGTGGCGGAGAGCCAGCGCTCGCCCTGGCTCGGCATCTCCGTCCTCGAGCTGCCCCTCGTCCGCCGCCGCCTCGGCGCGGCCGCGCAGGGGAAGACCTTCCCGCGCACCGGCGTCTACATCGACGACGTCTTCGCCCCCAGCCCGGCCTCCCGCGCCGGCGTGCGGCCGGGCGACTTCCTCGTCGCGCTCGGCGGCCACCAGCTGTTCTCGGTCGGCGACTTCCAGACCTGGCTCTACGTCCTCGGCATCGGCACCCAGGCCGAGCTCGATCTCATGCGCGACGGTCAGCCGCTGCAGGTCGTCGCGCCGATCGAAGTCCGACCCGAATCTGCGACGATGCGTTAGCCGCCCGCCGCGCCGGGCCGGCGGCAGGATCCAGGGCCCCCGTGTGCCAGGCGCGTGCGCCGATGCCGGTGCGACCGAGGAGCGGTCAATCGAGGAGGTATCTTCACAGATCGGGCCGCCGCGGCTAGGGGACCAGACAGGCGGTTCGCGGACGCGGGAGGGTAGATGGCGAGCATTCATTTCGTCGGTGGTGAGAAGGGTGGCGTGGGCAAGTCGGTGGTGGCGCGGGTGCTGGCCCAGTATCTCATCGACCGGGACATTCCCTTCCTCGGATTCGACACCGATCGTTCGCACGGCTCGCTGCTGCGGTTCTACGCCGACTACGCATCGCCCGTCGTCATCGATCGGTACGAGAGCCTCGACGCCATCGTCCAGGCTGCCGTGGCCGAACCGCACCGACGCATCCTGGTCGACCTCGCGGCACAGACGCACGCCCCGCTGGTGCAGTGGATGGAGGAGTCCGGTGTGCTGGAGATGAAGGACGAGCTCGGCATCGCCGTCCGCTACTGGCACGTCATGGACTCCGGCAAGGACTCCGTCGACCTGCTGCGCGTGCTGCTCGACCGCTTCGGGGCGCGCCTCGACTATACCGTCGTGCTCAACCAGCTGCGCGGCGACAGCTTCGACATCTTCGAGCGCTCCGAAGTGAAACCGCGCGCCCTCGCGCTCGCGGCGAAGATCATCGGCCTCCGGCGGCTGCACGAGGGCGTCATCAACAAGATCGACGCCAGCAGCTCCAGCTTCTGGGCGGCGCGGCACAAGGGCGAGAACGATCCCAACAGTCTCGGATTGCTCGAGCGGCAGCGCGTGAAGGTCTGGCTGCGCAATGCCTATGAGGGTATCGAGAGCGTCGGCGTCTAGACTCCACCCCTCGAACATGCCGATCCTGGCGTCGCCGTCGGCGTGGCCGTCTCACGCCGCGCTGCTCGGCGACACGAGGACAGCGAAGGGAGATCCCATGAATCCAAACAAGGCCCTCTGGGAGAAAGGCGATTTCACCCGCATCGCCGCGAGCATGCGCGAGAGCGGCGCAGCGCTGGTCGCGCGACTCGGGGTCACGCAGGGCATGCAGGTCCTGGATCTCGGCTGCGGCGATGGCACGACGGCCGTGCCCGCCGCGCAGCTCGGCGCGGACGTGCTGGGGGTGGATATCGCCCGGAACCTGGTCGAAGCCGGGAATCGGCGCGCCAAGGAGATGGGCCTGACCAACTGTCGGTTTCAGGAAGGCGATGCGACCGACCTGCGCGAACTGGGCGATCAGGCGTTCGATCTCGCCGTGAGCATCTTTGGCGCGATGTTTGCGCCCAAACCGCACGATGTCGCCAGGGAGATGGTGCGCGTGACGCGCCCCGGCGGACGCATCGTCATGGGCAACTGGATTCCAGGTGATCCCACGCTGGTCGCGCAGGTGCTGAAGATCAGCTCCGCCTTCACGCCGCCACCGCCCGAGGGCTTCATCAGCCCGATGACGTGGGGGATCGAGAGCCACGTGGTCGAGCGATTTGCCGGCGCCGGTATCCCTGAGGCACAGATAACCTTCGTCAGGGACACCTACACGTTCAACTATCCCAGCCCGCCGTCGGCCCTCGTGGCGGCGTTCAGGCAATACTATGGACCGACCATGAACGCGTTCGACGCGGCCGAGAAGAACGGCCGGGCCGCCGATCTGCAGCATGAGTTGGAAGTCCTGTTCGACAGCCAGAACACGAGCTCCAGCAAGGATACCACCTCCATCCCTGCAACCTTCCTGCGCGTGACCGTTGCGCGTTGAACGCCGCGCTTCGCCGGCCGCCGACCGGCTGCGGCCGGGCCGTCGGCGCCCTGAGATTTGCGACGTGAACGTCTGCACATGTGTGCCGATGCTGATCGGAGAGGACGGACAATGAAGGACTTTCGCGACAAGTTGGCAGTGATCACCGGTGGTGGCACCGGCATGGGGCGCGAGCTGGCGCGGCAGCTGACCGCCGCGGGCTGTCACGTGGCGACGTGCGACGTGCTGTCCGAGAATCTCGCCGAGACCAAACGGCTGTGCGACGCGGATGCGCCCGCCGGCGTGCGGGTGACCATCCACGCCTGCGACGTCTCGAAGGAAGCGGAGATGAACGCCTTCCGCGATGCGGTGCAGGCGCAGCACGAGACCAACCACATCAACCTGCTGTTCAACAACGCCGGCATCGGCGGTGGCGGGAGCATCCTCACCGACGACCGCGCCGATTGGGAACGGACCTTCGGCGTGTGCTGGTACGGCGTGTACTACGGCACGCGCGCGTTCCTGCCGCTGCTCGTCGCCAGCAGCGAGGGCTACATCGTCAACACCAGCAGCGTGAACGGCTTCTGGGCCTGTCTCGGCCCGGATACCGCGCATACGGCGTACAGTGCCGCCAAGTTCGCGGTGAAGGGTTTCACCGAGGCGCTGGTCGTCGAGTTGCGCGCCAGCGCGCCGCACGTCAAGGCCGCGGTGGTCATGCCCGGCCACATTGGCACGTCGATCGCGATCAACACCGGCAAGGTTCTCGGCAAGGGCGACGCGATGGACATGTCCGCCACGGACGTCGCTCGGTTTCGCGACCAGTTGGTCAAGCGTGGCCTTCCCGTCGGCGACGTGGCCGACGACCAGATCAGAGCCATGATGCACCAGCTCGGGATCATCTTCCGCGACAACGCGCCCACGACGGCCACGCAGGCGGCGACGATCATTCTCGACGGCGTGCGCAACGACGAGTGGCGGATCCTGGTCGGCGAGGACGCCAAGGCCCTCGATCGCATGGTGCGCGAATCGCCGCAGGACGCCTACGAGCGGTCGTTCATGGAGGCCCTGCAGGCGCAAGGGCATCTGCGCATGGGGGGGTAACCCCGGGGGGGGGGCCGTGGCCTTGCATGAGATCACCGATGCCGCCCAAATTGGGTCGCGCGCCTCGGTGCGCTATGGCCCACTCATGTATCGGCAGAATCCGACAGCCCGGCTCATTCCCGTCGCCCTGATCGCGCTCGTCGCGGCGGTCGCCGGCCTGTTCACGACCGGGGCAGCCGCCAGCCCGCCGCCGCTCTGGTCCAATTGCAGCAGCGCCACTCCGCGGCAGACGGCCGATTTCGCCGCTCGCGGTTCGCACGGCGTTGGTGTCCGCACGCTGCGTCTTGTCGACGGCACGCGGTCCACGCCGCCGAACGGCACGTATGCGGGCACCACCAACCGCCGGCTCGACGTCGAGGTGTGGTACCCGAGCCCCCTGCCGCCGGCACCGACGGCGATCCGCGACGCCCCGCTCGATGCGAGTGGGGCACGCTTCCCCCTCATCCTGCACGGGCATGCGCTGCAGGACAGTCGAGTCGGGGAGGCGTATCTCACCGAGCATCTCGCGAGCCGCGGGTACCTCGTGGCCGCGGTCGACTTTCCGCTCGGCAAGTTGGGTGCGCCCGGTGGGGCGACGCCCGCGGATCTGGCCAATCAGCCGGGCGATCTGCGCTACGTCCTCGACCACCTGCTGGCCGGCGATGGTGGATTCGCGGACGCCATCGACGCCGAACGGATCGGCGCGAGCGGGTATTCACTCGGCGCGGGCACCGCGCTGCTCCTCACTTATCAAAGCGACTTCCGCGACCCCCGCATCCGTGCCGTCCTGCCCATCGCGCCGGCGTTCTCCTGCGCCTTCACCCGTCGCTTCTATGGGCACAGCCGCCTCCCGATCCTCGTCCTGCAAGGCGACCAGGACCGGCTCGCGCCGCTCGCGGAGAATGGGCTCCGCGTCGGGCGGCATGGCGGCCCACAGATCCTGGTGGTGCTGCGCGGCGCCTCGCATCTCGGCTTCCTCGGCATCGCCGGCGCGCTCGGAACCCCGGCGACCATCGACGAGTTCGGCTGCGCCGGATTGGCCGGGGCGCAGTTTCCCGCCCTGCCGAGCGCCGGCATCAACAGCGCAGCATGCTCGCCACCCTGCCAGACGCCCGCGACGGCGACGCTCGAGTTCAGCCGCCAGCGCGAGTTGACCCAGATCATTGCGGCGGCGTTCTTTGACGCTGCTCTGGGCGGCGATCAGAGTGCGGGCTGCTGGCTCAAGTCGGGACTGGGGGCTGAGAATCCGGAAGCGAAGCTCCGGCGGCACTGAGCGGGTGGGATCAGTCGCATCCGCAGAGTTTGACAGGCCGCTCTCTGGTTGGAGACGAAGCGCCGCCGACGAGCGAAGGCGCCACGCCCGGCAGTGATCCGGGAACCGTTGCGCGCCCTTCGACAAGGGGCGCATGCAATGGAAGTGACCTACACCTTTCCACGATCGACGTACGCCACCGGCCCAAGGTCGCCGTCCTTGAGCTCAAAGAGCCATTCCGTGTGGTCGAGTTACCGGGGGAATTTAATGAGCCGTCTGGGACTCGAACCCAGGACCCTCTGCTTAAAAGGCAGATGCTCTAACCGCCTGAGCTAACGGCTCTCGTATCGTGGCGGCTACCACAGTCGGCGGCGGGCGGGAAGGCGGCATGCCGGACACGGGCGGCGCGAGCCACAGGAACGAGCTGGGGTGAACGACGAGCACCGAGGGGCATCGGCGTCCCCAGCCCAACCCGAAGAGCGGGCGGGCCGCCCGCGCTCCCAGCGGGGGCGGTCGCGGGCAAGCCGGCTCACTCCGTGCTCTGTGCCTCTGTGGTGAAAATGCCTAGAGTGGCGCGATCGTGGTTACTGCGGGTGAGAGGGCGCCGCGCCGGCGGCGGGTGCGGGCGCTGTGGCGGCCGCTGGCGTCGTATCTGCTCTTCCTGATCGGCGGCGTGATCCTGCTGCGCATGGATCCGTTCGGGTTCACGCGGTTGACGAAGTACTACTCGCAGGACCTGCTGGCGGTGGCGATGGCGGGCTGCTACCCGCACGCGGCGGGCGGGCCGTGCGCGAAGGAGGGCCGGGCGGCGACCGCGGTGGTGCTGCTGCGCGATCCGGACCTGGAGGCCTTCGACGAGCCGTGGCCGCCGCGCTACGGCTTTCACGCCCGCGTGCTGAAGGCGATCCGGGCGAACAAGCCGAAGGCGGTGGTGATCGACATCGTCTTCGAGGACGAGCGCACCGATCCGACCATCGCGGCGCTGGCGGACGAGCTCGATCGCTACAAGGCCGCCGGCATCCCGGTCTACGCCGCCAGCTTCGGGCTCGATCGGCCGCTGCGCCCCGAGGTCGGGGAGCGGGTGACACCGGTGCAGGTGCCGAAGAAGATCGATCCGCTCGATCGCGTCACGCGCTTCTACGATCTGACCACCGGGCCGCCGGCGGCGCAGCTCACCGCGGTGCCGATGGTCTTCCGCGACGTCTGCGCGGGCTGCGCGGGCGAGCCGGGGTGCGGCGCCGACACGATCCGCGTCTACTGGTCGAACGTGCCGGAGCAGAGCTGGAACGACCACTGGCTCGACTGCCGCCGGCGGCCGCCGTTCCCATACTGGATCGTGCAGGACCGCGGCGGCGATTTCCGCGAGAACTGTCCGTCCACCCCGACCATCCCGGCACGCATCCTGCTCGAACCGCAGGAGGACGACGACGCGGCGATCGAGGCGATCCTCGACGGCAGCGTGGTGTTCTACGGCGCCTTCTTCCATGGCGCGGCCGACGCGATGAACACCCCGCTGCACAACGACCTGCCCGCCGTCTTCCTGCACTCGGTCGCGTTCGACAACCTGGTCACCCTCGGCCCTGATGCGCTGAGCCACAGTGAGCCGATGATCCCGTGGCTCGACGTCTCGCTGCCCGACTTCCTCCTCCTGGCGGCGATCGGCGCGCTCTTCGTCGTGCGCCGCTCCAGCACCCGCTTCGAGGCGGCGTGGGAAGGGGCGATGCGCCGCGTAAACTCACGCGTCGGCCGCGTCCTCCTGATCGCCTTCGGCAGCCAGATCGGTATGCTCGTACTG
>JBOHWA010000627.1:0-25689 GCA_050735855.1 Binatia bacterium | reverse complement strand
CCCCCCGCGGAGGTGGGGTAGGACCCCAACTCGCCCTCTCTATACGGCGTCCCGGTCAGGTGTTCAAGCGCTGAACTGCGGCCTGTTTCAGATAGGTCAGCAGCTCTGACGGGTCGTCGGCATTGTTCATGAACTGCTCGATGATGACCCCCTCGAGCGATGCGAGGATCAGGGCGGCATCCAGGCGCGGCTGGACATGCGGCCGAAACCTGCCGCTCTGTCGGCCGCTCTCGATGATGTCGGCGAGCAGGCTGCGGAAGACCCGGTAGAGGTCGTTGACGCGGGCGATCATGTCGTTCGGCTTGGACTCGCCGCGAATCATCAGGCTGAGCAGGAAGCGGACGGAATAGACGTTGTCGCGCACGAACTCGTAGAACAGGTCGATCAGGCGTTCGATCTGCGCCCCTTCGTCGAGCCCACCGAGATCATCGACGTCGATGAAATAGGGCTCGAGGGTGCGCCCCAGGGCGGCCCGGAACAGCTGCTCCTTGCTGTCGAAGTGCCACAGCACCAGGGCTTTGCTCACCTGCGCTTCGCGGGCGACGTGCGACAGCGGGACCTGGTCGTAGCCGTGCTCGGAGAAGAGGCGCGCTGCGGTTTCGAGGATGCGGTCGCGCGTGTGCAGCGCCTGGTCACCCTGAGACTGCTCCCTCATTGCACGTTCTCGACCAGTAGACGGTAAAGTAAAACGTCGACGACTGTCAATCTGCTGGCGCGCGGCTGGTCGGTTTCAGTCCCCTCCGGGATGGCGTTCGGCGCGACTTGCCCCCGGCGTCGCGCTTGGGCAGAGTGCAGGATCGTGAATCGGCGTCGGCTTGTTCTCGGTGGGGCAGCGCTGGCGGCATCGGCGTTTGCCCTTGCCAGCCTGATGGGTCCCGCGGCGGCGCCCCGCCCGCACGCCACGGCTTCCGCTGAGGTTGCGGCGGCGGCGCCGCGCCATCGGCCGGCCGGGCGGTGGGCCGTGCAGGTCGATGGATGGTACATCGAGCTCGACGAGGTCGAGGGGCGCCGCCCCGCTCCGGCGCCGGCGCCGCCCGTCGATGTGCCGGCGCTGTCGGAATACGACCACATGATCGCCCATCATGCCGAAGCCGCCGGGCTCGACTGGCGGCTGGTGTCGGCGGTGATCTACGAAGAGTCGCGCTTCAAGCCCGACAGCGTCAGCGACGCCGGCGCCTACGGGCTCATGCAGGTGATGCCGATTGCCGCGCAGGACGTCGGCGAACTGCACTTTCGCGAGCCCGAGGCCAACATACGCACCGGCGTTCGCTATATGCAGCGCCTGTTGCGCGAGTACGCGGGGGCGGGCGAGCGCGACGGCCAGGCCCTGATGTTGGCGGCCTACAACATGGGCATGGCGCATGTGCAGGACGCGCAACGGCTGGCGCGGCGCTTCGGCTATGATGCGCTGCGCTGGGACGGTGCGATGGACGTGATGGTCAGCCTGCTCGAGGAGCCGCAGGTCTACGAGCAGATGCCGGCCGGGGTCGCCCAGGGGCGCTCGGTGGTGGCGTACGTCAACCGCGTGCTCGAGCGCTACGCGTTGTACCGGCGCGAGTTCCCGCCGCAGCCCCCGGGCTAGAGACCGCCGTCAGGCGGCCTCGGCCAGGTGCTCGCTGCGAAACTGGAGCTGGCCGTCGACCAGATCGACGGTGACGCGACTGCTGTCGCTGATCGCACCGGCGAGGATCTGGCGGCCGAGCACGGTTTCCAGTTCGCGCTGCAGCAGGCGCTTGAGCGGTCGGGCACCGTACACCGGGTCGTAGCCGGTGTTGGCGAAGTGATCGAGCGCCCGGTCGGTCAGCACCAGCTCGATCTTGCGATCGACCAGCCGGCTGCGCAGGCGCCCGAGCTGGATCTCGACGATCTTGCGCAGCTGCTCGCGGTTGAGCGCGTGGAAGACGACGATCTCGTCGACGCGGTTGAGGAACTCCGGCCGGAAATGTTGGCGCAGGGCTTCCAGCACCTCGTCGCGCATGCGGACATAGGTGTCGGGGTCGTCGCCGCCGCGGTAGCCGAGGATGATCGGGCTGCCGATGTTCGAGGTCATGATGATGACCGTGTTCTTGAAGTCGACCGTGCGGCCCTGGCCGTCGGTCAGACGGCCGTCGTCGAGGATCTGCAACAGGACGTTGAAGACGTCGTGGTGGGCTTTCTCGATCTCGTCGAAGAGGATGACGCAGTAGGGCCGGCGTCGCACCGCTTCGGTGAGCTGGCCGCCCTCTTCGTAGCCGACGTATCCCGGCGGGGCGCCGATCAGGCGGGCCACGGAGTGCTTCTCCATGTACTCGGACATGTCGATGCGGACCATGGCGGCCTCGGAGTCGAACAGGAACTCGGCCAGCGCGCGGCCGACCTCGGTCTTGCCGACGCCGGTCGGGCCGAGAAAGATGAATGAGCCGATCGGGCGGTTGGGGTCGTTGAGCCCTGAGCGCGCGCGGATAACGGCGTCCGACACGGCGGTGACCGCCTGTTCCTGGCCGATGACGCGCTTGTGCAACTGCGCCTCGAGATGCAGGAGCTTCTGCACTTCGCCTTCCATCAACCGGCTGACGGGAATCCCGGTCCAGCGGGCGACGACGGCGGCGATGTCCTCCTCGTCGACCTCCTCCTTCATCAGCCGGGTGCTGTCGCCGGTGGACAGGCGCGCTTCTTCGGCGGCCAGACGCTTCTCCAGCTCGATCAGTGTGCCGTACTTGAGCTCGGCCGCGCGGTTGAGGTCGTACTGGCGCTCCGCTTGTTCGATCTCCTGTTTGGTGGCGTCGATCTCCTGGCGCAGCGCGCGCAGGGAGCCGATGGCCCCCTTCTCCTGTTGCCAGCGCGCGCGCAGCGCGTTGGCCTGCCCCTGCAGCTCGGCGAGCTCCTTCTCGAGCTTCTCCAGCCGGCCACGCGACGCCGCATCGGTCTCTTTCTTGAGCGCCTCGCGCTCGATCTCGAGCTGCATGACGCGCCGCGACGCCTCGTCGAGCTCGGCCGGCATCGAGTCGATCTCGGTGCGCAGCTTGGCGGCGGACTCGTCGATGAGATCGATCGCCTTGTCGGGCAGGAATCGGTCGGTGATGTAGCGGTGCGACAGCACGGCCGCGGCGACCATGGCACTGTCCTTGATGCGGACGCCGTGGTGGACCTCGTAGCGCTCGCGCAGGCCGCGCAGGATCGAGATCGTGTCCTCGACGCTGGGCTCGTCGACGCGCACCGGCTGGAAGCGCCGCTCGAGGGCCGCATCCTTCTCGATGTGCTTGCGATACTCGTCCAGCGTCGTGGCGCCGATGCAGTGCAGCTCCCCGCGGGCCAGCATCGGTTTGAGCAGGTTGCCGGCATCCATCGCGCCCTCGGCCGCCCCGGCGCCGACCACGGTGTGCAGCTCGTCGATGAAGAGAATGACTTCGCCGGCGGCGTCCTGCACTTCCTTGAGCACCGCCTTCAGGCGCTCTTCGAATTCGCCGCGGAACTTTGCCCCGGCGACCAGTGCCCCCATGTCGAGTGAGATCAGCCGGCGGTCCTTGAGGCCTTCGGGCACGTCCTGGCGGACGATGCGATGCGCCAGCCCTTCGACGATCGCGGTCTTGCCCACGCCGGGCTCGCCGATGAGCACGGGGTTGTTCTTCGTGCGGCGCGAGAGGACCTGGATGACGCGGCGGATCTCCTCGTCGCGGCCGATGACCGGGTCGATCTTGTTCTGCGCGGCCAGCTTCGTCAGGTCGCGCCCGTACTTCTCCAACGCCTGGTAGGTGGTCTCGGGGTTCTGGCTGGTGACGCGTTGGCTGCCGCGGATCTTCTGCAGCGCCCCCATCAGGCTCTCGCGGGTCACCCCCAGCTCGCGCAGGATACGGCCGGTGGCGCCGTTGTCGGCGAGCGCCGCGAGGACGAGATGCTCGATGCTGACGTACTCGTCCTTCAGGCCGGTGGCTTCGTCCTCGGCTTTGGTGAACACCTGGCTCAGCCGCTGGGTGACGTACACCTGGTCGGGGCGAGCCGCCGGGCCCGATACCTTCGGCAGCTTGTCCACCTCGGGCTGCAGGCGGGCCTGCAGCCCCTGGGGGTCGACGCCGGCGGCCTGCAGCAGCGGGGCGGCGATGCCGTCGCGCTGGGCCAGCAGGGCGAGCATCAGATGCTCGACGTCGACGCCCTGGTTGCTGGCGCGGGTGGCCAGGCTCTGCGCTTCGCGGACAGCATCCTGGGAGCGTTCCGTCAGGCGGTTCAGGTTCATGCGGGTCGTCCTCTGTCGGTGGAGTGGCCCTCGGCGGGCCTCCGGATGCTAAGCACGATTGGCCATCGCGCAACCGACGCCGCCGCCAGAACTGCCCTCGAAACGACGAAGGGGGGCGGAAATTGTTCCGCCCCCCTTCGGGAGTGCAGCGGCGCGGCCGCCGCCCTAGTCGGAAATGTGGGTCAGCGTGCGCAGCGAGAAGTAGTTCTCCGGATACTCGCGTTCGATGAACTGCGAGCTGTAGCGGCCGGCCAGGCAGGCGCGGTTGCTCTTGTCGTTCACGCCGACCACCATGTTGGGGGTGACGGCGCTGAAGGTGCCGTCGGCGCTCTTCGACCAGTGATAGGCGCACATGGCGTTGTAGAAGTATTCGCCGGCGCGGTTGTGAACCAACTTCCAGTAGATTCGGTACATGTCCTTGTCCATGTACATGATCACCTTGCCGAAGTTGTAGTACGGGTCGGTCGCCTCGCCTTCGAGCACCCACACCGGGCGCGGCACCATGACGAGGTTGTCGACCACCAGCCAGGGGACGCCCTTGGCGCCGGGTGTTTCATAGGCGCCCTTGAAGTAGGGGATCTTGACGTCGAACCGCGTCGGCGAGCTGGTCTTCTCCTGCGGCAGCGGCTTCGGGTTGAGGACCGGGGCGAGGATATTCTGCTCGCCGACGACCTTCCACTTGTAGTACTCGACCTTGCCGCCGTAGCAGTTGAGGTCGTCGCCGAAGATGTCCAGACCGGCGACGGGATCGGAGCGCGTGGCGGCGTTGACGCGCCGCACGCGGCGCGTGGCCGGCACGTAGAACCACGACTTGTCCTGCGCCTCCCAGTCGTTGGAACGCTTGACGAGACCGCCGACGCCGTCGACGTCCTGCGGCTCGAGCACGTTGGTCAGACCGGTGCTGCGCAGGCCCTCCGGGTTGTCGATCGGGCCACCGTGGCGGCCGAGGAAGGACATGCCGTGCAGCCAGAGCTTGATGCGCTTGAACTCGCCGCCGGTATCGATGCCGTTCAAGGTGAACGTCGCGCCCTGGCCTTCACTCATCGAATTGGCGGCCTCGAAGTTCCACGCCATCTTGCAGGCGGCGAGCTCTTCCTTGGGATCGATCTTGGGGAACGGATAGCCGAAGTAGAAGTCCGGCACCTTGCCGGTGGCGATGTCCTTCAGGCCGCAGGTCTCCGGGTCGAGGTCGTACTTGCCCGCGTTGGCCTCGCTCGCCTCCCAGAACTTCTTCGAATAGTTCTGCTTGAACTGCTCCGGGTCGACCGGGACGACCTTGTACCAATAGTCGCCCTTTTTCACCCGTTCGAGCACCACCGGCGGCAGCATGTTCTCGCCCTGCTGCCAGTTGTTGCTGTCGAGGATCCAGCTCTTGCCCTCGCCGTTGGCCTCGTCGGCGTGCGCGATGGGTGCGAGCCCCATCACCAAGCTGCACAGTCCGACCGCGACGGCGGCCGCCCATGTCACGTGTCGTGAGTGACGCATCGATTCTGCCTCCATAAACGTTCGGTAGTCAGATTTGGATGAAACAGGTCGTTCGGATCCGCTCGTCCCGTCAGGTGGGAGCGATCGTGCTGGCCGCCAGCGTCGCCGGTTGGGGCAGGTTGCGCGGCACGCGGTTGGCGAGGAATGCAGGCCGCAGGACCTTGACCAACGCCGGCACGACGATCAGCGCGCCGAACTTGTTGAAGGTCATCAACAAGGTCAGCAGCAGGCCCATCTCGGCGAGGAACTTGAGGTCCGACAGCCAGAAGAAGCCCGTGCCGGCGATCATGGTGGTGCCCGTGAAGATGATCGCCTTGCCGGTCGTGGCGGTGGCGTAGTCGACCGCCTCGTCGAGGTCGCCGACCTCGTCGTACGCGTCGATCATGCGGCTGAAGTGGTAGATGCCGTAGTCGACGCCGACGCCCGCCCCCGCGGCGGCGATCGGCAGCGAGTTCACGTTCATGTCGATGTGCAGCCACACCATGAACGCCTCGGCGGCCAACTGCGACAGGATGACCGGCAGCATCAACAGGGCGGCGGCCGCGAACGAGCCGTAGGTCAGGTAGAGGCAGGTGAAGACCATGACGAAGATCAACGCCAGGTTGGTCCAGTAGGACCGCTCCACCGCGCCGTTCACGGCGGCCAGAATGCCAAACAGGCCACCGGCGAACTTGAACTCGACCTGACCATGTCGGTCCTTGCTGAAACGCTTCCCGAACGCGATCGAGTTCTCGATGATGTCGTGTGAATAGCCGCGGAACAACGTGATGATGGTGCCGTAGCGACCGGAGGGGTCCATGAACCGGTCGAGGTCACCGGCCGAGGCCGAGCTGGTGAACACGTAGAACAGCTGGCCGATCTCCTTCGGATTCTCGGGGATCACGCCCCACTTCGGATCGCCGTCGTGATAGAGCTGCGCCAGCCGCTTGACGATGTCGATGATGGTCAGCGACCCGCTGGCGCCCTCGGCGCCCTGCATGTAGTCGGAAAACTCCTCGATCTCACCCAGCGCCGCGGCGTTCTTGATGCCGTCGGGTTGTTTGGTGTCGGCGATGACGATGAGCTGACTCGCGCCGAGGAACTTCTCGTTCAGCTTGTGGAAGGCGATGTTGTACGGATGATCGGGAAACAGCAGGGCGGAGCCCGGCGACATGTCGCCGACCTTCAGGCCCCAGCCCCAGATGGGGAAGATGATGAACAGGGCCGCGGTCAGGGCGAGGACGTACCAGCGCCGCGAGCCTTCGGTCGCGGCGATGGTCCAGCGCGTCCATGAGATGTAGGCGCGGTCGCCGTAGTGCAGCCAGTACCAGGCGAGCCCCGGCGAGATGATCACGAAAGCGAGCAGCGACGACTCGATGATGTTCGACTTGCGCAGAAAGTAGGCGAACGCGACCAGGCCGTACATGATCATACGCGCTGGCCAGATGCCCATCGGCACCTTCTTGAGCTCGGCCGTGGTGTGTTCCTGCGGCGGCGGGTCGATGTAGGAGAGCAGGATCGGGTGCAGCGTGACCACGCTGATGAAGATCGACACGATCCAGAAGCTGGCGAAGATCGACACCTTCTGGATCAGCGGAATCGGCGCCACCGCGACGATGAGCAAGCCGATGCCGTCGGTGACGATGCCCGACATCGCCGGCTGAAACAGGTGCGAGTACGAGACGATGATCGCCTGCTGCTTGTCGTGCAGGCGGTAGTACTCTTCGTGATAGCGGTCCATCGATTGGACCGAATGGCTCAGTGCGCGCGCGGTGAGGAAGATCGGAATGACGAGCACGAGGGGATCGAGATTGAAGCCGAGGACAGCGGCGAAGCCGAGGCCCCAGATGCTCGACAGCACACCGGAGAGGATCGGCACCCAGATGCCGGTCCAAGTGCGGAAGTACGTGTAGAGCAGGAACCCCAGGGTCGCGACGGTCAACAGGAAGACGTACCCGAGCTGGTTACTGTACTGCAGGACCGAGGTGTAGAGCCACGGCAGGCCGGTGATGTAGATGGTGTGGTTGGCGTCGTCTTCCTCCGCCTTCAACTGGTTGAGGCTGGTATTCAGGTCGCGGAAATCGAGCGCCTCTTCCCAGAAGCCGGCGTGCACGACCGCCGCGGTGTCGTCGAGCGAGGTGAACACGCCGCGCACCCCTTTGCTGGAGTAGACGGCGAACTTGACCCGGTCCGCGTCTTCCTGGGTCTTGGGCAACTCGGGGTAGTACAGCTCGCGGATCTGCAGCGAGCCCTCGCGGGCCGTGATGCTCTTCACCTTTGGGTGCGCGATGGAGAGGATCTGGTAGGGCACGACGCCCTTCAGGTTGATGACGCGCTTGGTGACGCGGTCGATCTTCTGCAGGGTGGCCGGGTTGTAGATGTCGCCGTTCTTCACCTCGACGATGACCGAGAGGATGTTGGCGCTGCCGAACATCTTTTTGAAGTCGGTGTAGATCTTGATGTACGGATCCGGCCCCGGGCGGACGATCGACGGGATGATGCAGCCGATCGTGCCTTTGCCCTGCTCCCGGCAGTCGCTGTACGCGTCGGCGAAGGTGCGGAACTTGGGGTAGAAATCCAGGAAGTCGGTGTGCAACCGCATCTTGGCCAGCGAGAAGGCGAAGAAGAGGGTGACCAGCACGATGGCGATGGTCACGCTGCCGCGATAGCGCAGCAGGAAGCGCAGGTAGGCTTCGATCCAACGCTGCGGAATCATCTGTCAAATCCCTCCATGGGGGCGTGGGCCGAACGGCCTCACGACCCGGCCAACCGACGATACTGGTCGCCGTTGGTGAGCAGGATCAGCCCCTCGCTTCCCACGACGATTCCGCCGCTGCCGGGGGTCATGCCGATGCCGCGGAACCAGTTGCCGGCCAGCTCGATCGGCAGCTCGACGCGCGTCCATGTGGCGCCGCCGTCGATGCTGCGCAACAGCAGGCCGCTGTCGCCGATCGCCCAGCCGATCTGGCCCTGCACCGCGACGTCGTACAGGCCGAGAACGAAGCCGCTCTTGTTGGGTACCTTCTGCTGACTCCAGGTGGCGCCGCCATCCGTGGTGCGCAGCAGAACTTCTTCGATGCCCGTCGCCCAGCCGTTCTGGGCGTTGGCGAAGTTCACGCCGAAGAGGGTCGTCTCGACGCCGCTCTTCTGCGCCGCCCACGTCTTTCCGCCGTCGGAGGTGGTGAAGATCGTGCCGAACTCGCCGACGATCCAGCCGTTGTCGGCCGTGATGAAGTCCACGTCGTAGAGCAAGACGTCGCCGGGCTCGACGATTTCCGCGGCCTCTTCGGGGAGGGTGAAGTCGGTCGGCAGCGAGACCGGGCTCCACGTCGTGCCGCCGTCCTCGGTTCGAATCATCGTACCGAAGTCGCCGACTGCTACGCCGACCTGCGCCGTGGCGAAATCCACGCTGAGCAGATCGCGCTTCGTGCCGGTATCGATCCTCTCCCACGTGGCGCCCCGGTCGCGGCTGCGCATCGCGAGCCCCTTCTGGCCGGTGACGACGATACTGCCGTCGGGCAGGCACGCGACGGACAGAAAGGCGGCGCGGGTGCCGGCATCGGCGCGCTTGAACGTCCTGCCGCCATCGGGGGTGTGGAAGATGCGGCCGAGCTCGCCGACGACCCACCCGTCCGTCTCCGACGTGAAGCAGGCGGAGAACAGGTTCTGCCGGATTTCGCTGGGGTGCACCTCGGCGGCGGCCACCGGGCCGACCACTGCGGCCCCCGCTGCCACGAGGATGAGAAGCCTTCCAATGTAAGGGATCACAGCACTCCTCTATACCCAGTCGACCACGAATGTGGAACAACTTTGCGCTGAACGGCCGATCCGCGGTCGTCAGCCTGCGTACGCGACAATGACCGTTCGGATCTCGCCTGTGGTTGGATGCAAAGCGCGCGGCGCCGCCGCCGGGTTCGTCGTCGCGCAGCGGGCGAAGGCGACCGCGCGAGCGGTCTGCGTCGGCACCAGCGCGCCGCCGTTCCCCTGGCCCGACGTTTCCGGCTGCTCAACGCTCGACGCACCATGCGCAATAGTCCTGGATCGGTGGCCCGAACGGCCCCCCCCAAGGTGCCGGCAAGCTCGCCGCGGCTGACTTACGATCATGCGTTTCACGTTGTCAAGCAAGCGTCTGGGGGGTGGTATTTTCGGCTCATTGGCGGTCTTCGCGGCCCTGGTGGCCGCCGAGCGCGGCGCCGCGACTATCGCCGCGCCGACCTGGGCCGTGGCCGACGTCGCCGCGGCCGAGCTGGGCTGTCTGCGCGGTCACCGCGAGGACGAGATCACGCTCATTGCCTGTGACGCGTCCTGCGCGCCGATTCCGTGGCAACTCGACGAGCGAGGGCCCGATGGTCGTTGGGCCTTGGAGAACGGCCCGGAGCCGACCGCCGACGAACCGCGCGGTGTCGTCGACGATGAGGACGCGGTGCTGTTCATGGCGGCGGATGCCGGGCGGCGGATGCGCCCAGGCGAGCGCCCCCCCGGGGCCACCTGCATGCCGGCGCTGCGTGTGGTCGGCGCCGGATTCGACGGGTGGGCGTACGCCGCCGTCGTGCCGCCGCCGGCGCCGCGTTCACCGATTCGCTATGTGACCTATGATCCGGCCAGCGACGTGGTCAGCGGCACGCGCATCGCCCTCGGCTTCGGCGCGCCCACGCCGCGATTCATGGCGCTGCGCGACGCCGCCGGCGGGCTCGGCCCCAATCTGCTCGACCGGCTGAAGGTGCGCGCCTCGGCCCGCTTCTTCGGCGTGATCCCCCTGGGGCGCGATGAAGACGACATCGAATGGGTCTTCGAGGCCTGGAAGGTCGGTCCGATCCGCGCCATCCGTCGCGAGCGACAGTGGGTCCGCCTCGGCTGGCGATTGCGCACGCCCATCTTTCAGAGCGAGACGCTCGTCTACCGCGATGCGATCGAGCTGCCGGTGCGCCTGCGGCTGAACTTTCCGCCCACGTACTTCTTCTCGGCGATCGAGGTGCAGGCGGTGCTCGATTTTCGCGACTTGCGCGGCTGGCGACTGGTGGCGCCGGGGGCGCCGGCCTCGCTCGTCGGTGCCGGACCGGCCTGGCCGGAGCGCCGCGCGGATTGGCTGGCGCTCGAGGGCCCCGAGGTCACCGTCATCCTGCGCCTGCGGCTGGGCGACACGCTGTCGAGCCTGCGCACCGACGTGCTGTGGCGCGAGAACGAGGGCGGCGAGGGGCCGGAGGCCGTCGCCGGCGAGCGGCCGGCGGTCGGCTTTCGCCTCACCGAGTGGGGCGAGGTCGAGGCCGGCCACCACGGCTTCGCCGCGGTGGCGTATGCGCTGCCCGCGGGGACCGACCTGCAGCGCTTCGCCGAGCAGCAGGGTGCTGTCTTCGAGGTCACGGTCGAGCCCGAGCCGGGAGCCCCGTGAGCTCTCCCCTCACTCCATGGCGCGATCGAGGCTGCGGTACTGAATCGCTTCGGCGACGTGGCCGGCGGCGATGCACTCGGCCTCGGTGAGATCCGCGATGGTGCGCGCCACCTTCAGGATGCGGGTGTAGGCGCGGGCGCTGAGCGCCAGCTTGTTCATCGCCTCCTCGAGCAGGCGTTCGGCGGCCGGCGCGGCGGCGCAGTAGCGGCGCAGGTCGCGCGCGCCCATCTGCGCGTTGCAGAAGAGCGCCTGGCCGCGGAAGCGTTCGAGCTGGCGCTGGCGGGCGTGGTCGACGCGGGCGCGCAGCGCGGCGGACGGTTCGCCGCCGGCCGGCTCGACCAGATCGCGGTAGGCGACGGCGCGGACCTCGACCTGGATGTCGAGGCGATCGAGCAGCGGCCCCGAGACCCGGCTGCGGTAGCGCTGGATCTGCCCGATCGCACACGAACAGGTGCGCTGGGCGTCGCCGAGAAAGCCGCAGGGGCATTCCTGCGTTGCCCTTTTGCCATGCTCGCCTAAGTGCCCGAAAACCCGAGCATCTAGATCTGACAAGAGAGCCAAAGGGATGGGGCGACCGCATTCGGCGCCGGCGGCTGGAGCTTGGACTCTTGCAACGGCAGGCGGCGAAGCAGATCGGCTGCTCGGTCGCGTCAGTGACCAGCTGGGAAAGGAATCGCGCTGAGCCGAAGGTGAGCGAGCTGCCCGGCATCATCTGCTTCCTCGGGTACGCACCTGTCGATTCCAGGGAACCCTGGTCCGCTCGCCTCAGCCGAGCACGCCAGGCGGTGGGACTCTCCCGGAAGCGACTTGCTGCGCAGCTCGATGTCGACGAGTCCACCGTCAAGCGGTGGGAGGACGGCCGGGGAAGGCCGCTGGCGCGTTTGCGAGAGCGGCTGCAGGTGATCCTTCGATCGGCACCGCCCTGAGCGTCAGAGGGCCGCCGGCAACGGCACCGACGAAGGGCATCCGAAGATCCACGCCCCGGCGGAATGCCGGGGCGGCCCCGTCGTCGACTAGCACAGAGCGCCTCGACCTGCCGTCAAAGTCGGCCTCGGCTCAAGAAAAGGGTGTGGGTTTGCGCTCCAGTGGCTAGATGTGATACACGCTAGCCTATATAGAAAGCCATGGAAGATTTTTTTCGGCAGAAAATTAGAGCGACAGATTTGCCCCGGCATTATCTCGCGAAATTTCCGCCGGACATTTTCGAGGAGGCATTTGTTCCCGTACCAAAGCGCCTCCTGCGTGCGCTGCCAAAGCTGTTTCCGGACAATCCCGAAATCGAGGAATTGGCTGCGCTGCTCAGCATCGTGGATTTCAAGCGGCCGAACTTGTCGCGCGACCCGAGCGTCGATTTCCTCGCATTCATTGCTGGAATGGAGCCCCCGCAATTCGCGCAGGCGCTGAAGCGGCTTCAACAAAAGGGATTGGTTCGTGTCGAAGGAAATCGACAGGGGGTAAAGGTCGACCTCGAGCCCTTCTACGAAAAGATTCGAGAGGCAGCCCCAGGGGAGACCGATCATCTCCCTGATGAGCCCAGCTAGCTAGCTCGGGCTGAGCCCGCCTCTTTCGCGGGACAGCGGGGTTCTTCTCGTAGGGGGAGCCGATCAGCGCGCGCACGCTGGTCGGCTCCTCACGGCCAAGCCCTACGACTTAGAGGATACCTGATATCGATGGCCATCACGACTGGCCGGTTTTGGGCGATCACCGAGGCCACTGTGATCGTCAGGAGAATTCTGTTGGCGTCGCGGTGACATCTTGCGAAAGCCCTTGGAGCAGGCCGCTCCTCAGGGTTTCTACCTACGGGAATATCCTTACGGGTATTTCCCTAGTTGAGTAAGGACTGTCCCTCTGCGTTACCTGGCGCGCGATGAAACCTTCGCCACCATTGTCACACCGCCCGCCCACGCAGACGGCTCCCCAACAATGCGGCGACGGGCAACCACAGCAGGCACCATGTGCCCGAGGTGACTGGGGCGACGATGGCGCAGCTACCGGAGTCGGACCGCTGCGGCGTCAAAGTCGGCCGGACGGTCGACGTGCTGGCGGGCGTGAGGCTCGACGGTTGTGGTGTAGCGGTCGGAGTGGTGGTTGGCGTGTGCAGTGCCAGTACGTGGATCTCGCCGCTGCTGCAGTGCGAATCGATGAGGCTATTGTAATCGACTACATACTCGCCTGTGCAGAAGAGCGGGTAAATTCCGGGCGAAGCGAACGGCGAAATCGCCACCTGGCAGCTGTACATGACCTCGCCCGACGGAAACGATCTCATGTCTCCGGTGTCGCCAACATCTGCATACAAGGCATTGCACGAGACGCCCTCGATGCACCCTGCCGGCGAGAAGCTGAACGAGCCCGGCTGGCCCACCGAAGGATTCGCGGTGCAGGCCGGGGCACCACTGCCGTCGACCAACACCGGCGTCATCGGATCGAAGTCGATGAAGTTGAGTCCTCCGATGACCCACGCGGCGACGGTGGTCTTCACCGTTACGTCGAAGGACACTGTCTCGCCTGGTGCGCCTTCCGCGCTGCCCACAACAAGGGTCGCGACCTTGGGCAACTCTGGGACCGAAATCGCTCCGCTCTCCGCGGCAGTCGGCAGCACGTTACCCTCGGAGTCCTCCGAGCCCGCACTGCTCATAGTCGCGGCGTAGAAACCTGGTG
The DNA here is from genome assembly GCA_050735855.1 of Binatia bacterium. GTDB lineage: Bacteria > Desulfobacterota > Binatia > HRBIN30 > CADEER01 > JBOHWA01. The sequence goes on along the minus strand of JBOHWA010000627.1, from coordinate 11,968 downwards.
GGGTGTCAGCTGCGACCTCCACGACGCACGTGTAGATCGCGGTCCCGAAGCCGATTGGGACGCCGACGTCGATCAGTGCGCGAACCCCTGCACACGACTCCCCGGCGCAGCCCGGCGGCAGAAACAGAAACGTGCCCGAGAAAGTGTGGGTTCTGTCTTCGCAATCCGGGGTGCCATCCGGCTTCACACGGATCGCGAGCGGTGGGGCGACCGAGAGGTCGTGATGAGCGGTGGCGACCGTCGCCCCCTCGGGTCGAAGGTACACGAACAGGTTTGTGGACTCCCCTGCAAGTCCCTCCGTCTGTGCCGGAACACTGAGCAGGACGGATCGGGCCGGCGTCGCGGCAAGCAGCACGGCGGCAATGGTGGCTGCCCAATGCTTTCTCCAGTTCATGCACGACAGGCTACCTTTGCCATCCCAGTCAATCAAACAATTGCGTGCGGCGGGGTAAGGCTCGCAAGACTCGCCTTACAGTTGCCTGGACGCCCTGACGTTTAGAGACCTACGCTTCGCCAACTGGGAACACCCGTCCGGTGAAGGACGTGCGCCCACCAACAACCGGGGGAGAAGATCAATGATGACGTCGTCCACCTGTTCCCGAAACATCGTCCGGCAGGCTACCGAACCGAACCCATCGAACCGGCTCCGGCGCTCCTCGGCAGCATGGCCCGCTGTGCGCGCGGTAATCGCTCTCATCACCGCGCACCTGCTAGCAGGCAACCCATGTGCGCACGCGGCGACACCGACTCCAGTGCCGCAGTTGAGCTGTCGAGGAAACACGATTCCCGACTGCCCCCTCCCGACCACCAACTCTGGGGTGATTACGCTCACCTGCAGCCAGTTGAACTCGCATACGTTCCTCAACGGCCAGTTCATCGAGATCCAGGGGGATCCGGTTGGCGGCAGGGACGTGGGATGCAGCATTCACGAGTTGTTCATAAATGCAAACGACGTCCGGTTGCGCGGTGGAAACGGGCGCGTGATCCTCACACCGAACCAGCAGGTGACGCCGGGTGTCAACTCCGCCGGGATCCACATCAACGGCAATCGGGTCCGGGTTGAACGCGTCAATGTTCAGGGATTTTCCATCGGCATCAAGGTCGAGGACACTCGGCTCGATGCGTTCTTGAGCAACCTTTCGGTGATTGAGAACGGCTTCGGGATGAAGTTGGCGGGGGACAACGTATGTCTCTACAACGTGACGGCTAAGGACAACGGCCAGGACGGCATTCTTGTGGAGGCAGCTGCAGGCGGTTCCTTCGCCTTCAGGGCGGGCAACGTCAACGACAACTTCAGCAAGGGGATCAACATTGCTTCGACGGCCCTTACGGATGTGCATGTCTGGAATGCCACTGCCAACGCGAACGGCAGTGATGGTTTCACGATCGCCGGGCAGGACGCGGAAGTACTATGCGCCGATGCCAATAGGAGCTCAGCGGGGAAGGGACTCGTCTCGTCCGCAGCGAAGCTTCAGGTAGAGAACTCTCTCTTCATGAGCAATTTCCGCGAAGGGATCTCTCTCTCGACCACGGGCACAGTGAATCACATCGTTGGCTCGACGGTGTTGGACAACGATGGCGGAGGCGCCCCGCCCTCCGGCCAATTGGGAAGGCAGGTCGTGCGGAACGGGGGGACGCTGCGGGTGTACAACACCCTCACCCGTGGAAAGACGTTCATCCACGGCGGCACTGGAACACTGACGGAATGCGGCAACAGCATGTACTCCGACCTGACGACGGCGTGCGCCGTTGGCACGCCCAGCATCGTCAAGGCTACGCCGATCCTGGAGGGCGACGGGCGACATTTGGAGTCTGGAAGCCGAGGCGTCGACGAAGGAACGGACGTGCGACCCGTCGTGAAGCCGACGCTGGCCGTCCGCGTACCCTTGGAGGATCGCGAGGGCACCCCCCGACCGATGGACGGCGACGGGAATGGAGCCGCGACGAACGACATTGGTGCGTATGAACGAGGCGTACCGGCGACGTCAACGCGGACGTGGACGCCCACTCGCACGCCCACACGGACCCCAACACCGATCGGACCGCCATCGACGCCGACACCGATTCCGACAGCAACCGGCACCCCCTGTACGTCGACGTGCGTGGGGGATTGCAGCGACTGCGACGGCACGGTCACGATCAACGAGCTGATTCGGGCAGTCAACTGGGCGCTCGGACTGGCTCCGCCGCCACCGTGGCTCTGCATCGATGTAGACGCGAGCGGTGCGGTGACAATCGCCGAGCTGATCACGGCAGTCAATCGCTCGCTGAACGGCTGCGTCGCGTCGTCGCAAAGCTTGATGGCTTCCGCCGGCACCGGTGGCGTGGCTCTGCTTTCCGGCGGCTCCGGCTATGCTTCGGTAGCGGTTTCGTCTGTGACGGGAAGGCGTGGCTTCAGCTTGGCGTTCACCGTGCTCGTCCGGGACGGGAACAGCGAGACCGGTGGCGTCAATGTAGACGTGGGCTTCCCTACCACGGCGATCACTACACCCAACTGCACGATCGCACCGCGAATTCCAGGAGGTCTACAGCTTACGATGAGCACGCCCGCGGCCGGGAAGGTTCGGCTCATGCTCGTTGATCTAGGCGAGTATCCGGTTCCGCCGTTCCCAGATGGGGTCATCGCAACGTGCAGCGCGATGGTCCTGAGCAACGCGCCGTTGGGCAACCACACGCTGTCGGCTTCCGCCGTCACCGTCAGTGACCAATGGGCGGATGTCCTCGGTGAAACGGGCGTGAACGGGACGCTGACGGTCACGAACTAGGCAGCGTTCTCATCGATAACGGAGGTGTAGAGAGTGTCGGGTGGGCCCCGACCTCTCTGCGCCTTCCGTGTGCTCGTGCGTGGCCACCCGTCTCGAGCGAACGCGCCTTCGGATCGCCGACGAGACCGACTCGCCCGATCAAAATTTCGCCCTATCGGTACGGCGTGCTCAGCTTCTCAAATCTATGATCCAGGAGCGATCGAGGTGGAAGCCGCTGCCATTCGCCGCTCTCTGCGACGCCAGGGTATTTACCGACTAGGCGCAGTGCCGACGATCGGTCATACAGCAGGATCAGTCGGGAGCGGTGCAGATGTCGACGCACGAGCAGAAGTTGCTGACGAATTGCGGGAACCCTTCTCTCCACCCGCAAGAACTACATGCGCGCCGTCATCTCTCATCGTGCCCCGCTAGTGCACCACGAACCTTGTGAACGACGAGTCGTTGCCGACTCGCGACCCTGACCGTCTCGGTTACACCTCGTAGCAGCCACCGCTGCCGAGGCGACGGGAGGCGCTTCCACGATGGGCAGATCGGGTGAAGTGCGCCGCGGAGCTACGCGCTCCGCGCGCGCCAGTGGCTTGCCGCGCGCAGGCCTGAACGGCCTCGCGACGCCCCGCGACCCGAAAGGGGGTGGTGCTTCATGACCTAACCCGGTCCGGCGCGACTCCGTGGCTACGACACCACAACCCAACACAGACAGTTAGGGAGGTGTGATCATGCTTCAGCGAAGCCAGAGGGAGCAGTATGCCCTTTTCAGTCGCCTCGTTCGGCACATGGCCGTCGGAGGTCTGGTGGCAGCTGTCCTCCTCGCTACCACCCACGCGGCGCTTGCGGCGTGCCCGTCCTGCGGCAGCAGTCCGTGCACCATCAGCGGCACGAGTACGATCGCCAGTGGCGACACGTGCAACTATGCCGGCAAGGATGTGATCCTGACCGGCACCTTGAATGGCGATAACAACGCCGCCTGCTACACCGTCGTCGCCGACAACCTCACGGTCCGAGGCACGCTCCGCGCGCGTGGCTCGTGCATCAACGTGACCGTGAGTGGGAATTTCAAGACGGAGTCCGTCAGCAACTCTGCTGCCACCGTCGACGTCCGTAACGCCGACAGTACCGGCGACGGCGTCTACGTCACGTGCGGCACCGCAACAATCAACGGCAAGGCGATCAATGCCAACGCCGACGGTGATCAGACGCCCTTCTACTACCCCTCCGGGGACATCGATATCATCTGCTCCGGCGCAATCACCGGCACCGGCGGCCCCATTACCGCCGACGCGACCGGCGGCGATGATGGCGGGATCATCACGGTCGTGTCCACCGGAAGCACCATCGACCTGAGCAGTCAGCTGACCGTCAATGGCGGCGGCACGTTCTCGTTCGGTGGCTCGATCTATGTCGATGGCAGCGGCAACGTCACCGTTGGCGGCGCCACCAACTCGCTCGAAGCGCAGAGCGCACAAGGCGGGAGCGCTGGCAGCGTTGAGATCGTCTCGGGAGGCACTGCCACGATCAACGGGGCGATCAATGTGAACGGAAACGGCGACGACACCGATGGCGGCACCATCTCGGTGACGGCTGCGGCGGTCTCGACGGGCACGTCCTGGAACGCGCGTGGGGACCGGGGTGGTGACGGGGGAAGCATCGACGTCAACGCTGACAGTGGCGCGGGGACGGTCACCACAACCTCTGGAAGCGCCTCGTGGAATGTGGCGGGTGCCAGCGCCACTGGCGACGGCGGGTGGGGTGGGGGCATCACCGTCGCCGCGCTCGGGGACATCTCTCTCAGCGGCGACATGGATGCCGCCGGGAACGGAGAATCCGCGAGCGGCGGCACCATCGACATCTCGACCACCAACGGCGACCTCGTCGTAGAGACCGTCAGTCGTTTGGAGGCCGACTCAGCCGGCACCGATGCGACCGATGGGCTCGTCTACCTGACCGGGTGCGACATGACCATCAAAGGAGATGTCGACACCCGCAATACCAGCCTCGATTCAGGTTCGAATGCGTTCGACTACGCCGGGACGTTCACTCAGAACACGGGCTCGACGATGTTGGCGGACAACGACGGCGCGAACGATGTCCTGTGCCGGTGCATCGATACCTCGCCGGCGGACGGCGTCTGCGACACCCCGGCAACCTGCGTGAGCGCGCCCACCTTCAACGGGACGGTCACTCCAGCCGCGAGCATCATCCCGGTTCCTCGGGCCAGCTGCAGCTAGCCCGAGCGGCAAGCAGGGTCCGGACTGATCTGCACTTCGGCCCACCCGTCATTCCGGCGGGTGGGCCTCCACAACCGCGTTCATCGACCCTGAATCGTCCGAGTCTGCCACGGCAAAGAAGCTCGTATGCATACCCGCGAGACGCTTGCCCAATTGCCAAGACGCCTGGCCATTCGGCCTGGCTCAACAGGAGGACCACCATGACGAGAAGCGCTTACGCACTGGCCGCGACGCTGAGTCTTTGCGTCGCGAGCTCCGCAACCGCATCCGTGTCGGTATCGATCCCTGATTCTCGGGAAGCCATCCTCGGCGCACCGCACAAGAAGAACAACGACGGCTCATGGGGCTACGGGTGGGTTCGAATCACCGCGCGCACGTTGATCGGCTTCGACATCGACCCTCTTGAGGGGCGAACCGTGGAAAACGCGTTCATCAAGTTCTATGTGGCGCAGAACCACTTCACCGCCGCGGGTCGGGTCTTCGTTGCGCAATGTCGCCCTCTACCCAATTGGTGATGTTCTGGCTGGGTTGCCATGGAACCTCTTCAACTCATTCTCCTACTGCTCGGACTCTTCACTGGCGGAACCGGCGCACGAGGTCCCTCCGACCGGCAGCCCCGATGGAAACACCTGGAACTGCTCGGTGGACCCGAACTATCTGAGTCCCGCGGAGGAGTGCACGGGCGCGGCGATTTGGGCTCCGAGTCCGCAGTCTCTGGTGCAGAAGGGGTTCGAGCAAAACATCTCGGACAGGGTCGCGATCGGGGAGAACGCCACGACAGAGAAGGTCGATGACTGCGACCAACCCGTCACCGATGGAGACACGTGCGATCCGCTCTGTAGCGCCTCTCGTGCCTGCATTCTGCAGCCGGGAAAGACGGTTGACGACTGCTGGCGGACAGTCGTGATCGACGTCACGACGGACGTACAGAACGCACTCGGCGCGACCCCGGACTACGACAACGTGAGCTGGCTGATCAAGCGCGACGTGGAATCCGGCGAGGGGGCGTTCCACTTCTTCAGCCGCGAGGGAGCGATCTGCATCATGGGCATCCAAGAGCTTCAGCCGGTCCTTGAGGTGCAGTTGTCTGGTTCAACGGTGCCCACGATTCCGCAGCCGCCTGACCACTGCGTCGCATACTGACTCAGCGGAGGAAGCCGAGGCGCGGCGCACGCTGCCCTCGGCTTCCTGACTGGACAATCCGCCACACTCGGTCTGGTTCAACGAGAGACTGCGGGCGATCGAGGGCGGCGAGAGCAGTTGGCTTCGATTCCCGTCTCCTGGACGGACGCGGACAGGCCCGAAAACCCTCAGAAATGCTTGAACAGAGCCCCTTTTCCGCCCGATCTTGGTCCATGGGACGACAGCGAGAGTGTGTTCTGCTGTCCAAGGCTCGATTCCCGAGAACGCAATTTGGACAGTATGTCGATGGCATTGGAGACCTGGACCGAGAGCGGTGACCGGCCCCCCGGACATCCAGGGCTCTTTTCCGTCGTAAACGTGTCTTTGAGCGCTTGCCCATAGGCAAGGAGAAGGGGCTGCTGCAGCCCTTCACTTTTCCAACCCGTTGGTGGCAGAATCCGCTACCTCGGGGGAAAACGATCATGCCCAAAGGTGGCATCGAGACAACGATCGGTCACTGGTCGAAGCTCTTGGGCGGGCTGACAACTACGCCGCAAGACTTCTACGCAGCCGTCGAAGCAGCGATCCAGCGACGCCAGATTCCGGACTGCAAGCTCTCGCGGACCGACTGGTCGGAGGAAGGTTTCACGTCGGCCAAACGCGAGTACCTTCGGGTTGAAAGGGACGAGTTGCTGATCGACATTTGCGGCGCTCCGTTCGGGAACCAGCTCTTCGCGTCATCGTGGCTCTGCGCTCCACCGCCGAACCTTACGAATGCGATCGCTGGCGCCGCCGGCTGTCTCGCCCTCATGGGGTTTTTGGTGTCGGTCGATATCGGCTTCTATAAATGGCTTATCTTCATTCTCGCCTTGATTGCCTTCTGCGGGATTATCGCGGTTGGTATCGTCAGGCCACTCTATTTCCCCCCGCGCCTCACCTACTACCGCATCGATACGGCCGAAATGTTCTACCAACTCGTCCATGACGCGGTCCTCGAAGTGATCGACGGCTTGAGCTCGGCGCAAGGACTGCGGTTTTTGTCGGAGGCTGAGCGGAAACCGGTGATGCGAGACTACGCTTCTTCGAGCCATGCCGGACCACAGCCCGCCGCCGCTTGACCCGCTTTCGCTCACCGAGCAGCTGACGCGCCAGTTCTACGACTGGGAGCGTCGTGGCCGCGGCTGGCAGGTCTACAACACGCCCGTCGATCTCGAACCACCCTTCGAGCCCTTCTTTCGTCACGCACCGTTCGTTAGCCCGGCACGTCCGCCCGACAACGGACGGAAGGAAACCTTCGCGAGCCGCTTCGTCGGCCGCCTGAAGAGCTACTGGACTGCTCCGGCGGCCTCCGATGCTCCGATTCCTACCGAGGAGCAGGAAGAAGTCTTCCCCGACGAGGCCGAGAGCTGCACCTGGTCAGAACTCGGCGTCGTTCTTCCCGCCGACGAAGATGTGGGTCGAGAAGCGGCCGAGCAGCTACTCCTGTCGCTCAGCACGTGTCCCTCAATAGTTGGTTTCGAACTGATCGGCACGCCACAGTCCATCTCGATCCAGTTTTCCTGTCGCGATGCTGAGGCACAGGCCGTCGCCCAGCAGATCACGGCCTATCTTCCCGAGGCGACCGTCGAAGAGCGCCACGACTACCTCCGGAACGCCTGGCAACAGGCAGGCTGGCACGACGTCCTGATCGCCGATTTCGGGTTGTCCCACGAGTTCATGCGGCCACTTCGGACGTTCCGCAATTTTGGCGTCGATCCGCTGATCGGAGTTGCGGCGGCCCTTTCGGAGATCCGGCCCGGCGAGGTGGCCGTCCTCCAAGTACTCTTCCGTTCCTGCCGTCACCCATGGACCCAGAGCATCATGCGCGCCGTGACCGATGGGAACGGGGAGTCATTCTTCGCGGATGCGCCCGACATGCTCCTGCTCGCGAAGGAGAAGGTGTCCCGGCCTCTCTCTGCGGTCGCCATCCGCGCCGCCGCGAAGAGTACGATGCCGGGTCGCGCGGGAAAATTGGTGCGCGGCGTAGCTCGCGCCCTCGGACAGCTCGCCGAGCCGGCGTCCAACGAACTCATCCCGCTTGCGAACGACGACTACGGGGATCAGGACCGTGAGCAGGATTTCTTGGACCGACGAACCCGTCGGGGCGGGATGATCCTGAACACCGAGGAGCTGGTCTCGCTGGTCCATCCAGCGTCGTCTTCGGTGCGCCTTCCGAAACTAGAACGCGAGCGACGGAAGACGAAGGCCGCTCCCCCGACTGTTCTCGGTCACGAACTCGCACTCGGCGAGAACCGTCATGGCGGGAAGTCGGTGACGGTAACCTTGAATGCCGAACAACGCAGTCGGCATATGTACCTGATCGGCGCGTCAGGAACGGGGAAATCGACCCTGCTCTTGAATCTGATCGCGCAGGATATCCGGAACGGGCAGGGCATTGGTGTCCTTGATCCGCATGGCGATCTTGTGGACGCCGTCCTCGGCCTCGTGCCTGAAGAGCGGTACGACGACGTCGTTCTCCTCGATCCGTCGGACGACCAGTTCCCGATCGGCTTCAACATCCTCTCGGCGCACTCGGAGCTTGAAAAAATTCTCCTCGCCTCCGACCTGGCCGCCATCTTCAAACGATTCTCGACGTCGTTTGGCGACCAAATGCAGGCAGTGCTCTCGAACGCGATCCTTGCGATCCTTGAAAATGATCGCGGCGGCACACTCCTCGACCTCCGCCGCTTCCTGACGGAAAAGCCCTTCCGCGAGGAGTACCTACGAAGCGTCACCGATCCCGAGATCAGCTACTACTTCACGCGGGAGTTTCCGCTTCTCAAAGGCTCTCCCCAGGCGCCAATCCTGACTCGTCTCAATACCTTCCTTCGTCCAAAGCCGATCCGGTACATGGTGGCCCAGCGCGAAGGGCTCGATTTCTCCGGCATTATGAACGACGGGAAAATCTTCCTCGCGAAGCTCGCGCACGGTCTGATCGGCGAGGAGAACTCCTACCTCCTCGGCGCACTTCTCGTCACAAAGTTCCACCAGCTAGCGATGGGCCGGCAAGAGATGGCTGCGAGTGGCCGCCGCCCATTCACGCTCTACATCGATGAGTTCCACAACTTTGTGACGCCGAGCGTTGCCTCCATCCTCTCCGCCGCGCGGAAGTATCGACTCGGGCTGGTTCTTGCCCATCAGGAAATGCGGCAGCTCTGGGACCAGGATGCGGCGGTCGGAAGTGCCGTGCTCACGAACCCGTGCACCCGGATTTGCTTTCGAGTCGGCGACTGGGATGCCAAGAAACTCGCCGAGGGTTTTTCTTCCTTCAACGCTACCGACCTGCAGAGCCTTGGTGTCGGAGAAGCGATCTGCCGTGTCGAGCAAGCCGAGCACGACTTTACGCTCTCCACCCTTCCGCCACCTGTCGTTGCCGGGACGCTGGCGGAAACGCGCCGAGAAGAGATCGTCGACCGTTCCCGGAAGAGGTACGCCAAGCCACGTGCCGATGTTGAAGCGCTGCTGAACGCCGCACGTGCGGAGCCCCAGGAGACCGAAGAACCAGCCAAGCAGGCGCGAAAGGAAACGCGGCAACCCGGCGCGCCGCCAGCGCCGCCTGGACAGCCAGCCGCTACTTCGGCGCCGGATTCTCTCGACCCCCCAGTCCGGACTACCGCCGAGAAAAAGCCTCGACTCTCCGTCGTTGCGGGACCGCCTATGCTCGGCCGCGGCGGTCGGGAGCACAAGTATCTCCAGCACTTGGTGAAGCGGCTGGCCGAGGATCGTGGGTACAGGGCAACGATTGAGCAGCCGATTCTCTCGGGCGCCGGCAGCGTGGACGTCTCCTTGGAAAAGACCGATCGCAAGATTGCCTGCGAGATCTCGGTTACCACGGAAACCGAACACGAGATCGACAACATCCAGAAGTGTCTTGCGGGCGGCTACGAGATCGTCGTGGCGCTTTCATCCGACCCGAAGATCGTCCGCCGACTGAAAGAGCGCGCGATGACTGTCCTTGAGCCGCAAACACACTCGCGTGTCCGATTCCTCCAGCCGGAAGACTTCGTGTTCTACCTTGATGAACTCGACGCGGGCGAAGCAAGCGGCGAAACTCGCGTACGTGGCTATCGCGTGAAGCGCCGTTTCCAACCGGTCAGCACCGAAGAAGCAGAAATGAAGAAACAAGCAATTGCTCGCGTGCTCGGAGGACGAGCACGAGCGCACAAAGAACAGAAGTAGTCGCCCGCGCACGAACTGTGAGGCCCAGGCCCTCCTTCCCCGAGAATGCGGCGTGGTGTTTCCGTCCGGACGGACGTGACGCCACAACTTGTGGACGACAAGATTGTCGCCTGTGCGTCCGCATTCTTTGACCATGTTGACAGTACGCCGTAGAATTAACGTAACAACTTCGTCATGACCAAAATAATTGCTATCGCGAATCAGAAGGGAGGTGTCGGAAAAACATCACTGGCGATCAATACCGCGGCCTCGCTCGCCGCTCACGGCAAACGCGTGCTCCTCGTCGATATCGATCCGCAATCCAACTGCACGACAGGAGTCGGTGTTGAACCCGACGCCGCAGGAACCACAGAGATTCTTCTCCACGAAGGGCCGCAGGGCCATCCGCACCCCGCCACGCTGATTCGTGAGACGAAGATCGAGAACCTGCACCTACTTCCCTCTTCGCTCAAACTCTCCCGCGCGGAGATCCATCTCTCGCAGCGGATCGGCGGCGACCGGACCCTCGCCAAGGCCCTCAGCCAGATCGATGGCTACGACTTCATTCTGATCGACTGTCCACCGTCGCTCGGCCGCTTGACTCTGAATGGCCTCACTGCCGCGACGCACGTCCTGATCCCGATCCAGCTCCAGAAGTGGGCACTCGACGGAGCGCAGGAACTCGAAGAGACGATGCAGCTCGTCCACGACAACCTGAACCCAGACCTCCGGCTCCTCGGCATTGTCGGCACCTTCTACAACCCGCAGACGGTCCTCAGTCGGGAACTCCTAGAGAAGATCAAAGAGCGCTACGGCGACAACCTCTTCGAGACACTCATCAAGACGTCGACAAAGATGGGCGAGTCCGCCGCCGCGGAGCTGCCGATCACCCACTACGACCCATCGTCGGATTCCGCTGAATCGTATCGAAGCCTCACTCTCGAAATCCTCCAACGCCCATGAAGAAAAGCTTCACAGAAAAACTGAGTTCGCTGGGAGCCAGTCGGCCGCAGCCACGCGACGCTGACTTCGCGAAGCAGCTCGGCATCAACCAGAAGCGGACGATGACCATGCTGTCTCTCGATGTCATCCTCCCGAACCCCAAGAACCCTCGGCGCAGCCGCTCGGCGCAAAAGTTCGAAGAGTTGAAGGAGTCGATCAAGGCCCTCGGCGTTCTTCAAGCCATCACGGTCCGGCCGGCGTTCGATCAGCCCGGCCGATACTACGTCACGTTTGGTGAGGGTCGTTTTCTGGCCGCGAAGGATCTGGGGCTTTCCCAGATTCCAGCGACGATCAAGGAACAGACGGAAGACGAGGCCCTCATCGAGGCTATTGCAGAGAACGTGAACCGCGAGAATATGAGTTCAGTGGATCGCGCTCGCGCCTTGGTGGATCTTCGCGAAGCACTCTCGAAGAGTGCAAAGTTTGCACTGTCCTGGGACGAGGTGCTGACGCGCGCCAAAACGGGCCTCAGCCGCCGGCAGCTCTTCAACTATCTCGGACTACTCCGTCTTCCCGAGGCCATCCAAGAGGAGATCCGGAGCGGCGTCCTGTCCGAGCAGCATGGACGAGCGCTCGCCAAACTTCTCCAGCAACCAGACCTTCTTGCGAACGCGCATGCGTACATGCGGACGAAGAAGTTGAGCGGGCCGGATTCGG
>JBOHWA010000626.1:0-3587 GCA_050735855.1 Binatia bacterium | reverse complement strand
GTTCTGGATGTTGGCCACCGAGAGGCGGCGCAGCTTGACCTCGACCCCGGCGTCCACCGGGCGCACGTTGGCGGCGTTCAGCGCCTCCGCCCGCGCCACCAGGGCGGCGGCGAGGCGCTGCAGGGTGGACGCGTCGGCGGCCACCTGGCCGTTCGGCATCGACACCTGACCGGTGATGACCGGCCCGGTGGGGTCGCCGGGCACGCCGACCTTCACCGTCGATTCACCGCCGCAGCCGGCAGCCAACAGCAGCAAGGCGACAACGCCCAGCGCGGCACACCGGCGCGACAGCAGACTGCGCGTCATCCCTGATCCCCCCTCAAAGCAGCCTCAACTCAACAGTGTGGCGGTGACAATGGCAAGCAGAAAGCGCCCCTGTTGTGGTGCGATATGGCGCTGGTCACTTGGCAGCCGGCGCCGGCGTCGCTGCCGGCCCATGCCCGTGCCCACCCTTGATGGCGTTCATGAACCAGATTTGCGCTTCCTTCGACAGCTTCTGATCGTTGCTGCCGTACCAGCGCTGGCGGAAGGTCGCGGTGGTCTGCGTCGTGGCGCCGATCCAGAGCAACTGCTTCGGATCGGTCGAGTCCGACGGCCCGAACTGCTTGTCCAGCAGGGCGGTCACCTCGGCGTCGGTGTTGTCGCCGAAGTAGACGATGACGCCCCAGAGCTGGTGCTTCCAGAAGCGCAGCTCGACGGTGGTCGGCTTCGGCAGGCCCTCGACCGTGTAGTTCCTCAGCACCATGCGGCTGATGTCCGGACCGCTGATCGCCGAGGCGCCCAGCTGCTCGCCCGGTGACAGCGGCACGGCCTGCGGCAGCAGCTTGCGCACCTCGTCCGCCGGCATGCCGAAGGTCGCCTTGCCGAAGCCGCGTGGCTCCTCGAACGCGCCGGCGGCGCTGCAGCACAGGACGAGCGCGGCAACCAGGGACAGGAGACGGGAGGCGGTCATGGCGGAGGGTCGCTAGCGAGTCTGGTCGCGCCTTGTCAAGCGGCGCTCACGGCGCGAAGAGGAGGCCGATGATCGCCGGGATGTCGGCGACCGTGACCCGCTCGTCATCGTTCGCATCGGCCCCGAGGCCGCCCGGGAAGGCGCCGCCGCTGACCATGGCGATGCTGTCGCCGTCGCCGTCGAACAGCTCGGAGATCAGGCCGCGGACGTCCGAGTCGGAGAGGATGAAGTCGCCGTTCGCGTCGCCCGGGATCGGCGCCTCGCGCTGGCAGGTGGCGGAACACCCGTCGCCGTCGATCTCGTTGCCGTCGTCGCAGGTCTCGGGCGGGTCGATGACGCGGTTGCCGCAGGCCGGGCACGGCAGCACGTTGGGATCGACGATGACCGTCGCAGGCGGCGTCAGGCTGCCGAGGCCGAAGAAGGGGGCGCGCTCGGGATCGCCATCGTAGACCAGCTCGTTGCGGCCGGTGGCGACGTTCGCCCGCATGATACCCAGAATATTGGACGCGTCGCGTCCGACGACGCGGTTCACGCCCGCCGGGCCGAGGCTGCTCAGCACGCCGGTGTCGGTTCCCGAACAGGCCGGCGACTCGAGACCGCAGAGGGTCACCTCACAGCCGGTCACCTGGATGCGACCGCCGGGCTCGGCGACGCCGTCGGCCAGGACCGTACCGGCGAGCTGCACCGTGCCCTGCGAGACGATCTCCACCAGACCGCCGCCCGCCGTGGTCGAATTGACCAACAGACCGCTGCGCACCTCGACCGCGCCACTCGAGCTGAGCCCGATGTTGCCGCCGCGGCCGAAGCCGCGCGCCGTGATCGTCGCGTTGGCGCTGATACGGCCCTGCGCGTCGACGGCGACGATGCCGCCGGGGCCGGCGGGGCTGCCGCCGGTGGCCATCAGCGGGCCATCGAGCAGCGCCGGCCCCTCGTTCACCACCACCGTCAAGCTGCCGCCCTGTCCGCTGGCGGGGCCGCCGTTGGCGCGCACCATGGCCGTCTCGGCGACGCGCACGGCGTCGCCGCCGGCGAGCTCGATGCTGCCGCCGCCGCCGCCGCTCGAGCCGCCGTCGGCCAGGACGCTGCCCTCGACGACGACCGAACGCGAGCCGACCGTCCCCGACCCGCTCTCGAGGCAGATCGTGCCGCCGAGACCGCCGGAGGTGCTGGCCGCATTGATGACGCCATGCTCGCTGACCAGCACGCTGGCCATCGCGCTGGTGATCGCCACCTCGCCGCCGCCGCCGTCGCCGGCGGTGACCAGCACTGTGCCGCCGATGACCGCGCCGCTGAACGCATCGATGGTGACGGCACCGGCGCTGCTTTCGGCGCCGGGTGCCGAGGCGGTGATCGTACCCTGCAGTCCGATGGCGCCGCTGTCGCTGGCGATCTCGACCTCGCCGCCGTCGCCGTCGGGGGCGCCGCCGTCGGCGTCGATGCGCGACGCGGTGTGGACGTTGATGACGTCGCCCGTGGCCGACACGGCGATCTCGCCGCCCAGTCCGCCGCCGATGTCCTCACTGCCGGTGCGGCCGAGCACCGAGACCTTGCCGGCGAGCGTGACCAGGCCGGTGCTGACGCCATCGCCGGCGGCGTTCAGGTCGATCGAGCCGCCGAAGCCGCCGGCGGCCGAGGCATCGGCGAGCACCACGGCGGTCGGGGTGAGGACGAGGTTGCCCTGGTTGGCGTTGAAGCCGGCTTCGACCTCGATGGTGCCGGCATCGCCGCCCGAGGCATCGAGGGTGCCGCTGATCGTCGTGTCGCCGCGGCTGTCGACGGTGATGTCGCCGCCGAGTTCCTCCGTGCCCCCAGGAGCGCGCACCAGTCCGCTGATCGTCACGGTCTGGGCGGTGATGTCGATCCCGCCACCGATCTCTGCTCGGTCGAGCGATCGCGCAACGATGGTGCCGGTTGGCGACACCGCCAGGGCGCCGCCCACCAACAGGGTGATGGAGCCGCCGGGCGCGCCGCTGGCGTCAAGGCTGCCGATGATCGAGACCTCGCCCGCGTCGATGAGCAGGTCGCCGCCGGTGCTGGAGGCCGAGCCGACGGCGCGCACGAAGCCGCCCGCCGCGATCGAGACCAGCGCCGCGCGCAGCGTCATCGCGCCGCTGGCGACGTCGAGCGCGCCACCCGTCGCGATGCGCAGCTCACGCGCGCCGACGTCGAGCACCGAGCCGCTGACCACGGTGACCGGCGTGCTGACCACGCACGGATTGGCAGCCGGCGCGCAGAGCTCGTCGGCCGTCGTGACCGGCGCGGCCAGCACCGACATCGGCACCGTCAGCAGCGCGGCGATGAGCACACCGCTCCCTATACCCAAGCTTCCGCTTCGCATATCTCCGTATCCCGTCCGACCGACGCGCACGCCACCGATCAGAACGGAGGGCCGCGCAGCAGCGCTGTACTCAGAGTTTCATGGCTACCGGACTCGTCCGCCAGAGGCAAGAAAAACAGCCTCGCGCAGGATGCCCGCGCCACGCCAGGCGATTGCTGCGCGCGATCGAGCGCACCTCGTCAGGCGACTGATCGAGCGCCAGCACGCGCCGCACTGATTGCAGAGGTTCATGCCACGCGTCGACGTGACACACCCCTGGAGGGCGCCGGTCCCTCGGCGCCGGGGGTGGTGTGGCGG
>JBOHWA010000625.1:0-13412 GCA_050735855.1 Binatia bacterium | reverse complement strand
CGACCGCCGCGTCGACGCGGCGGTCGACTGATGTCGCCGGGCGCGAGACAGCGTAAGGACGCGGCATGACGAGCATCGCGGCGGCGATTGCGACCGAGCTGTCGGTCGAGGT
Organism: Binatia bacterium; assembly: GCA_050735855.1. Taxonomy (GTDB): domain Bacteria; phylum Desulfobacterota; class Binatia; order HRBIN30; family CADEER01; genus JBOHWA01. The sequence continues at coordinate 13,300 of JBOHWA010000625.1, read as the reverse complement.
GCGGCAGGTGGATGCGGCGGTGCGGCTGCTCGATGACGGCGCGACCGTGCCGTTCGTGGCGCGCTACCGCAAGGAGCTGACCGGCGGACTCGACGACACGCAGTTGCGCCAGCTGGAGAAGCGGCTGACCTACCTGCGCGAGCTCGAGGAGCGCCGCGCCAGCGTGCTCAACAGTCTCACCGAACAGGGCCAGCTGACACCGGCCCTGCAGGCGGCGATCGAGGCGGCCGATACGCATGCCCGTCTGGAGGACCTGTACCGCCCGTTCAAACCCAAGCGCCGCACCAAGGCGCAGCTCGCCCGCGCCGCCGGCCTGGCGCCGCTGGCGGAACGGCTGCTGGCCAATCCCGGCCTGTCGCCGGCGGCGACCGCGGCCGGGTTTGTCGACGCCGGGCGCGGGGTGCCCGATGTCGAGACCGCCCTCGATGGCGCCCGGCAGATCCTCATGGAACAGTTTGCCGACGATGCCGAGCTGGTCGGCCGCCTGCGCGAGTATCTGTGGGAGCGCGCCGACCTGAGCGCGCGCGTCGTGCGCGGCAAGGAAGAGGAGGGGGCGAAGTTCTCCGACTACTTCGACGCCGGCGAGGCCCTCCGCCGCGTGCCGTCGCACCGCGCCCTGGCACAGTTCCGCGGCCGCGACGAGGGCGTGCTGCGCCTCGCCCTGACGCTCAAGGAGGACGACGGCCTCGCCGCCGGTGCACCCGGCGCGTGCGAGCGGCTGATCGCCACGCAGGTCGGCATCCGCGCCCGTGGGCGCGCGGCGGATGCGTGGCTGATGGAAACCGTGCGCGCGGCCTGGCGCGGCAAGCTCGGGCCTCACCTCGACACCGAACTGCTCGGCCGCCTGCGCGACCGAGCCGAGGCCGAGGCGATCACGGTGTTCGCCAACAACCTGCGCGATCTGCTGCTCGCCGCCCCGGCGGGGCGGCGGGTGACCATGGGGCTCGATCCCGGTCTGCGCAGCGGGGTCAAGGTGGCGGTGGTCGATGCGACGGGCAAGGTCGTGGCGACGGAGACGATCTATCCGCATGCGCCACGCAACCAATGGGACGAGTCGCTGGCGACGCTGGCGCGACTCGCGACCCGGCACGCCGTGGAGTTGATCAGCATCGGCAACGGGACGGCATCGCGCGAGACCGACCGCCTGGCCGCGGATCTGAGCAAGCGCCACGCGGAGCTCAGGCTGACCCGGGTTGTGGTCAGCGAGGCCGGGGCGTCGGTGTACTCGGCCTCCGAGCTCGCCGCCGCCGAGCTGCCCGAGCTCGACGTCACGTTGCGCGGCGCGGTGTCGATCGCGCGGCGGCTGCAGGATCCGCTCGCCGAACTGGTCAAGATCGACGCCAAGGCGATCGGCGTCGGGCAGTACCAGCACGACGTCGACCAGGGCGAGCTGGCGCGGGCGCTCGACGTCGTGGTCGAGGACGGCGTCAACGCGGTCGGGGTCGACGTCAACACCGCCTCCGTGCCGCTGCTGACCCGCGTCTCGGGCCTGGGGCCGGCGCTGGCGGCCAACCTGGTGCGCCACCGCGACGCCCACGGCGCCTTCCGCAATCGCCGCCAGATCCTCGACGTACCGAGGCTGGGCCACAAGGCCTTCGAACAGGCCGCCGGCTTCCTGCGCATCGCCGACGGCGACAACCCGCTCGACGCCTCCAGCGTGCACCCGGAGGCCTATCCGCTGGTCGAGCGCATCCTGACGCGCAGCGGTCGCTCCATGCGCCAGGTGATCGGCGACACGGCCCTGCTGCGCGGACTGCGCCCGGCGGACTTCGTCGACGCGCGCTTCGGCGAGCCAACCGTGCGCGACATCCTCGCCGAGCTCGAGAAGCCCGGCCGCGACCCGCGCCCGGCGTTCCGTACCGCGGCCTTCCGCGAGGGGGTCGAGCGCATCGAGGACCTACAGCCCGGCATGTCCCTCGAGGGCGTGGTCACCAACGTGACCAACTTCGGCGCCTTCGTCGACGTCGGCGTGCACCAGGACGGCCTGGTGCACATCTCGGCGCTGGCCGATCACTTCGTGCGCGATCCGCGCGCCGTCGTGAAGGCCGGCGACGTGGTGACCGTGCGCGTCGTCGAGGTCGACCGCGCGCGCCGCCGCATCGGGCTCAGTATGAAGCGCGCGCCGGCGTGACGGACCGGGGCGCGCCGCGAGCTTAGTCAGAGATCGGTGCGCGCCAGCTCGAAGTGCATGCCGTCACAGATGTTCAGCGGCTGGAAGTAGCCGCCCCACGCGAAGCCCTGTGCCTCGAAGTGCGGCACCAGCTCGCGCACCGAGCCCACGCTGCCCAACGGGGCGGGCTCCGTGCCGTAGCCGTTCCAGCGCGCGTTGAGGTCGATGGCGATGCCCCAGGTGTGCGAGCTCAGCGAGCGCGCGGCGTTCCATCCCTTGTGCCGCGCGACGAAGGTGCCGTCGCAGGTGATGATGAGGTGGCCCAGTCCTGCGTCGTCGATCGCCTCGAAGGCCCTGGCGAGCGGATCGCGCGCCTTGGCGTGCACGGCGAGGCTGTCCGTGCCGCTGTGCGCCAGCAGTGGCGTCGCCAGCTGAACGATGTTGCTCGCCTTCCAGGCGGCATCGAGAATCACGCGCCCGCCCTGGCCTTCGGCCGGATGGATGTCACCGAAGATGGCGCGGATCTCGGCCTCAAGGAGCGCCCGGATGGTGCCGTTCGAGCGCCGGCGAACCGACAGGGACGGCGCCGAGATCCCATTCGTGATCGGCGCGAATGCCGAGCACCCGCCCGCCCAGAAGAACTCCTCGTTGGGGCTCTTGAACCAGTCGGCATTGCCGCGCACGAGCTCGCCGCGCGCCAGGCCCGACACGGTGAGTACCACACCGGCCTCGGCCCTGGCCGTGATCGGCGCCGCCGTGCTGGGCGCGCCGGCGCGAATGTTCAATCGCGCCGTCGTCGTGACAGAACCTGCCATCGGGGTGAATGAGTCCGACATCGGCCTATCCCAGGTACTCGTCAGGCTTCAGCGTCAGGGTGGCAGGTGCCGCTTTGGGCTCGGCCGGCGCCGCGGCCAGCGGATTGCGACTGACGAACCCCTCGATGAAATCGGCCCCGGTGTAGCCGGCCGCGGCCAGGCCGAGCACCTGTTGCATCGAGACCTTGGCGGCAGGGTCGATGCCGGCAAGCAGCGCGGCCAGCGCACCGGCGATGGCGCCGATGAACACACTGGTGAGAATGCGCGCCGGCTCGATCAACGACCCCGTCGTCTCCTGCTTGGCCGTCGCCTCGTCGGCCAGCTTCTTGATGCCGACGACGACCCGTGCACCTTGCCCGAGGGCGCCCATGAGGCCGCCCAGGACGATTACGTTCAACCATTCGATCGGAGACAGATTCATTGCAGATACCCCTTTCGCTGGCCTAATTGTTATCCGCAAAAAGCCATACCGTTGTCGACATTTGTCAAATAACGCGTCGGACAATGGGTGAATAGTCAGGATTTACCCCTAGGGCGGGCGAGGGCGCGTCACCAGGCGCCGAAGCTGCGATAGCAGCGTCCGCTGCCCAGTAGGATGGTGTGGCCGCACGGGCTCGAAAAAATAACTGGTCGTCCGACCCCTAGGGGAAAGTCCCGACTTGCACTCAGCGACTGTCGCGGATATCCGAACGGACATCTTATGGAATTGATATCGCGTTACGCACGATAGCAGCAGAGGAAGATATGGCACGAGTAACAAGGAAAGTCTTGTGCGGAGCCCTGGGCGTGGCGAAGAAATGGCTCCGTCGAGACGAAGTTGTAGCGGTGGGGATAGGGCTTCGGAGGCGCGCAGGCAGTCACACTGCCGAACCCGCGATCGTCGTAACGGTTCGGTGGAAGCGGACGCCCGACCGTCTGAGGGAGTTGAGAGTTGCGCACATTCCGAAAGTGGTACGGGTCCAGTTGGATGGGCGCACATTTGATGTGCCGGTGGATGTCCAGGGCGCCAAAGGGCGACTCCGCGGCAGCCCCAGCGGCTTGGTGGCCTGTCCCCTGGATACAGATGACGCCCGATTTGGGGTCGTGAGCGCGCTGGTCTCAAGGGGCGCACAGCGCTTCATCCTCACCGCTGCGCATGTCGTTCGTCAGTTGGGCCGTGGCGTAGTGGTAATAGGTAGAGGTCGACACGTGCGCGGGACGGTGTCTGAGATTCATGCGGCTGGGAATCTCGATCATGCTCTGATTCAGAGCACGGAAACTCTCGCACCCAGTGAGGCGACGTTTCCGCTCGGGGAACCGCTGGCTGGAGTGCGAGCATCCTCGACGCTCCGGCTTGGCGAGTTGGTCTTCTTCCGCAAGCGGAACGGGCAGCTTCGTCAGGTGTCGATACTGAAGGTCGACGAAACGGTCGACTTCAACATGCCGGTCGGCTCGACGCGATTCTCCGGGGTTGTGTCGACGTCGCTAGCGTCGGAACGCGGGGATTCGGGTGCGTTGCTGTACGACAACAACTTCAGGGCGGTCGGCACACTCCTCGGCGGATTCGGTGCCTACAGTTGTTTCTTACCGTGTCAACCAAGCTTCGGTCGATTGAACGTGACGCTCTTTAGGGAGGTGTAGAATGAGTAAGGTGCCAATCATTATTGTCGCGTTCTTGATGATGGCAACAGTGGCTGATGCTGCCGTTGTGATCAATGTTTCGCTGGGAGAAGATGACGAGATTGATTGTGCGGTCAAAGCGAGCGAGGACGGCTCGGCCACGATTCATGCCTCAGTCTCCAAGGGGGAGGAGGCGCTTAGCAACGCTAGCGAAGAAGTCGAGGAGCTCCGGTTCACCGTGACCCCCAGCGGTGCTGGCTCCCCGATGCCCCTAACGATCGGGCCGGATAGTGGGCAGTTCCTACGGCTGACAGGTGGTCCGGGGAACGCGGCTGCGGTCGCCGGTGCACGGTACTCGGTTCGGCGGGGCCAGGGGGCGGCGGTTATTTGCCAACAGGCGAAAGCTGCACAGGGCAGTGAAGGGTGCGCGAGCATTGACGACGCGATGGCGCAGGCGAGGTCCTATCTGCTGTCACACCCGGATCTCGGCGCTGCTCCCCAGGGCAGGACTAGACCGGTAGTCGCGGAGGGTTGGCGAACTGGACGCACATTTGATCTGTATCACATGCCCAATGGGCAGGCGGTCAGCACACTGCCGGCCGATCTCACTGAGCGAGACACTATCAGGTTGGTGGTCATTGCTCCCGCGAATGCCGACGTAGAATGGCCCTCAGATGGCTTTTCCTGCGCGAACCGTCCGATTTACCGATTGTTCCACGTTCCCCCAGCGGTAGAGGGTGAGGCTCAGTCGGGAGGCGCGGACTTGATCCCCGAACAGCCAAAGCCGTCGCTGTTCTGGTACCCTCAGGATCTGCGGTGCGCAGACAAGCTTGAATACACGGTGAAGGTGACCCTGCCGGGCTGTCAGACAGCATTTGAGGACAAGCACACGTTCAAGACCCGACCGGTGTATGATTTTTCAATCGGCGCCGGGTTCGGCTTTGACTTTGGATCCCCCGTCGAGTTTTCAGTCCAAAATAGGACCGGTGAAACCGAGGTTGAGCGGGTGATCGTTCGGACGACCGACCGGACGGGGTTCAAGCCAGTCATTACGCTCAGCTATTTCCCGTTCGGCACGGATCTCGATCGCTTCCGTTGGTGGGAGGTGCCAGCGCCATTCATCGCGCTCGATCCGACGCGGATCGATCAGGGCGCGATTGCAGGGCTCAGCTGGACGTTCCCACCAGGCTTCGGAATCATGACGGGAGTTAGCGTCTATCAGAGCCAAGTGATCTCCTCTCCGGTAGGGGCGCAGCCCGGTGATGTACTTCCGATGGGTGTCAACCTCGGCACGCGAGAGACCTTTAACTCGGATAGCGTAGGGTTTTTTCTCGGTGCGAATTTCACTACGGAGATCATGGCGGCGTTCTTCAAGGCTGCGGGTGGCGCGTTCGGTGCCGCGTCTGGGTCAGGTGCTGCCGGTGCGCCTTGAGACGAAGCTATTGCTGTCGCGTGCATCACGTCTCGGGCGGTGATGCGAGCCAATGGGGAGTTGCAGGAGGGTTTTTCCAATTGCCCGGCGCCGCACGGGTCTCTAGATAGCTGTCACTAGCGGCGAGACGCGCCCATCTGCCGCCGCAGAAAGGGAGGAGCGCAATGCCATCGAGGAAGATCAGCGATCTGGTGCCCGCCATGCGCGGCCCGGCGACCACACTGGTGCAGCGCTGCGCGGCGAAGGGCGTGGAGATGCGTGTCAGCGCGACGCTGCGCGATCCGTTCGAGCAGGCGCGGCTGTGGCGGCAGTCGCGCGCCATCGAGGAGATCAAGGCGAGGATCAAGGAGCTCAAGCAGGCGGGCGGGCCGTTCCTGGCGCACTGCCTGGAGAGCGTCGGTCCGCAGTCGGGCAAGAAGGTGACCGGCGCGGTGCCGGGCTTCTCCTGGCATCAGTGGGGCGAGGCGATGGACGTCTTCTGGGTCGTCAATGGCGCGGCGGAGTGGTCGTCGAGCAAGAAGGTGAACGGCGTCAACGGCTACCAGCTCTACGCCGCCGAGGCCGTCAAGCTCGGCTTGGATGCCGGCGGCCTGTGGAACTCGCTCAAAGACTGGCCACACGTGCAGCTGCAGAAGGCCAGTAGCCCGGCGAAGCTGTTCAGCGTCGTCGATATCGACCGCGCCATGGCGAAGAAATTCGGGCCCTGAGCGCGGGCACCGACTAGCTAGCGGCCGTACTTCAGCATGAAATTGATCAGCTTGCTGTGGCGCGCCGTGTAGGGCGGATAGAAGAGGTGCAGCAGCGACAGGCGCGGGTTGGTGAACACCGGGCGCAGCTTGCTGAATTCGAGGAAGCCCTCGTAGCCGTGGTACTGGCCCATGCCGCTGGCGCCGCTGCCGCCGAACGGCATGTCGTGCTGGGCGACGTGGATGATGCAGTTGTTGATCGTCACGCCGCCGGAGATGGTGCTGTAGAGGATCTTCTCCTCGGTGGCGCGGTCGTTGGTGAAGAAATAGAGGCCGAGCGGACGGTCGCGCGCGGTGATGTAGGTGATGACCTCGTCGAGCGCGCGGTACGTCTTGATCGGGAACAGCGGTCCGAAGATCTCTTCCTGCATGATCTGCATGTCGTCGGTGACGTCGAGCACCAGATGCGGCGGCAGCTTGCGCAACAGATCGTTGGGCGTCGCGCCGGGCACCAGCGGCACCAGCGTCGCGCCCTTGCGCTCGGCGTCCTCGAGCGTGGCGCGCAGGCGGCGGTAGGATTTGTCGTCGATGATCGAGGTGAAGCTGCGATCGTTGATGTCCGGATAGCGCTGCGCGACGATGCGCTGCGCCGCGGCGACGAACGCGTCGCGCTTGCCTTCCGGCACGAACAGGTAGTCGGGTGCCAGGCAGGTCTGCCCGGCGTTGACGAACTTGCCGTAGAGGATGTTGGAGGCGGCGGTCTCGACGTCGTAGTCGTCGCACAGGATGGTCGGCGACTTGCCGCCGAGCTCGAGGGTGACCGGGGTGAGATTCTCGGCCGCCGAGCGCATGACGGTGCGGCCGGCGTCGGCCGAGCCGGTGAAGATGAGGTGGTCGTAGGGCAGGGTGGAGAAGTCCTGCGCCTTCACCCCGGGCAGGACCGCCAGCGTATCCTCGGGGAACTCGGCGCCGATCTTCTCGGCCAGCAGGCGGCAGAGGTTCTGCGAGTGCGCCGCCATCTTGATCATGGCGCGGTTGCCGGCGGCGAGCACGCTGGTCAGCGGGCTGATGGTGAGGAAGAGCGGGTAGTTCCATGGCGCGACCAGGCCGACGACGCCCTTGGGCTGCGGGATGACGCGGTTGCGCCCGGTGGCGAAGGTGAGCGAGACGTGCCGGCGCTGCGGCCTGATCCACTTGCTCAGCTTGCGGCGCGTGAAGCGCAGGCCGTCGACACACCCGAACAACTCGAGCAGCTTCGATTCCTCGGCGCTGCGGTGGCCGAAGTCGCGGTTGATCGCCTCGGCGATGGCGTCGGCGTTGTCGACCAGGATGCGCTCGAGCTTGACCAGGTTGGCGCGCCGTTCCTCGAGACTGGGGTAGGGATGGCGCAGATAGGCCTCGCGCTGCAGCGCGAAGATGCGCTGCGCCTCGTTCTCGACGACATCGAAGCGGCGGAGCTGTGCGGTCTGGGCCATGCGGATCTCCTTGGGTGCTGGCGCGGAAGGCTGCGGCGACTCTGACGCGGCGCCGTTCCCGACGCAAGAGCCCGGCGGGCCGGGCGGTGCGGCGGGGTGGCGGGGGGGCGAAGCCGTGCGGCCCGGCTTGCACTCGCCGCGGCGGCGTGAGATCGCCGGGAGGATGAAGTTCCAGTTCCCGGACGGGTTCGTATGGGGGACCGCCACCGCGGCGCACCAGGTCGAGGGCAACAACATCAACAGCGATTTCTGGCTGCTGGAGCACGCGCCGGGGACGCTCTTCGCCGAGCCGTCCGGCGATGCCTGCGATCACCTGCACCGCTACCCGCAGGATATCCGCCTGCTGCGCCAGCTGGGCTTCGGCGCCTACCGTTTCTCGCTCGAATGGGCCCGCATCGAGCCCGAGGAGGGATGGTTCTCGCACGCCGCGCTCGACCATTACCGGCGCATGTTGGCGTCGTGCCTGGAACAGGGGGTGCGCCCCTGCGTCACCTTCCACCATTTCACTTCGCCGCGCTGGTTCACGGCCGACGGCGGCTGGGAGGAGGCGGAGAACGTCGACCGCTTTCTGCGCTACTGCGAGCGCACCGAGCGCCACCTGGGCGATCTGATCGACACCGCCTATACGATCAACGAGGCGAACCTGCTGGCGACGCTGTCGGTCTGCGGCGTGATGCCGCACGACGGGTTCAAGCACAAGGCCCCGTTCATCGCCGACGTGGCGCGCCGCTGCGGCTCGTCACTCGAGCGCTTCGGTCCGTTCTTCCTCGGCCACCCGATGCGCATCAGCGACACCATGCTCGAGGCGCACATCCGGGCACGCACCGTGCTGAAATCGGGGCGCGGGTCGTTTCCGGTCGGCATCACGCTGGCGATGCAGGACTACCAGGCGGTGCCCGGCGGCGAGGCGCAGCGCGACGCGGCGCGCGCGCGCTCCTTCGATCCCTTCCTCGACGCGGCGCGCGACGATGACTTCGTCGGCGTGCAGACCTACAGCCGCCAGCGCTTCGGCCCCGACGGCCCCGAGGGGCCGGAACCCGGCGTGCCGATGCTCGGCATGGGCTACGAGTTCTGGCCCGAGGCGCTCGAGGCGACGATCCGCTACGCGCAGCAGCGCGCCGGCGTGCCGATCTATGTGACCGAGAACGGCATCGGCACGACCGACGACGACCAACGTCTCCTCTACGTGCGCCGCGCCCTGGCCGGCGTCGCCAACTGCCTGCGCGATGGCCTCGACGTGCGCGGCTACTTCTACTGGTCGCTGATGGACAACTTCGAGTGGCTGTTCGGCTATACGCCACGGTTCGGGCTGGTCGCCGTCAATCGCGCCACCCAGGCGCGCGACCCCAAACCCAGCGCGCATTGGCTGGGCGGGGTGGCGCGCCACAATGCCGTCGACCTGAGCGAGCCGGCCGACTGAGCCCGGGCGCGGCCATTTGCACGGCGTGCCGAGGTTGCGCCCGACGGCGCGGTCGCCGCCGATCCCCAGGTGCTGCCGCTCGGCTGAGGGCGTGCGCAACCCCGGTGCGATCGAGGCGACCAACGCCCTGGCCCCGCCGCGGCGACGGCCCGCGACAATCCTGATATGGGTTGGGGGATGGGCATGATGACCGCCGGCATGTGGACCGTGCCGCAGCGCTATCCGCGCACCATGCTGCTCATCGTCGCGGCCATCACGCTGGTGCTCGGCGTCTTCGCCGCGCGCTTCGGCGTCGACAGCGCCGTCGACCAGTTGCTGCCCGAGCACGACCCCGACGGGGCGTACTACGAGACCGTGCGTCAGGCCTTCGGCAGCGAGGAGATCGCCGTCGTCGGCCTGTTCGCCGACGACGTGTTCGCCGCCGCGACGCTGGCGCGCATCGACCGGATGACGCGCGAATTGGCGGCCATCCCGGGTGTGCAGGACGTCACCTCGCTGACCAACCTGGAGCGTGTGACGATGGGCGACGAGGGCCTCAGCCGCGAGCCGCTGATGCCGCCGCTGCCGCTCGACGCCGCCCAGGTGACCGCCTTTCGCGCCCGCGCCCTGGCCGATCGGCTGGGCCGCGGCGCGGTGGTCTCGGCCGACGGCCGTGCGGCCGGCGTGTGGGTGCGCTTCCACCCCATGCCGGACGAAGCGTTCATCGCCCGCGGCCTCGAGGAGCGCCTGCGCCAGGTGGTCGCCGCCAACCCGGGCGACGAAGCGGTGGCGATCACCGGGCTGCCGACGATCAAGGTGCAGGCGGCGCGCAACATGATCGAGGACCTCGCCCTCTTCGTCCCGCTGGCGCTGCTGCTGGTGATCGGCGTCTTGGTCTGGGCCTTCCGCACCTGGCGCGGCCTGCTGCTGCCGTTGGCCAGCGTGGTCATCGGGCTGACCTGGACGATCGGCATCATGGTGCTCGCCGGCGATGCCTTCACCATGGGCTCGCTGGTGCTGCCGCCGCTGATCATGTCGTCCGGCGTGGCGTACGCCATCCACGTCGTCAGCCGCTACTACATCGAAGTGCGCCCGGGGCGCAGCCACGCCGACGCGGTCTCCCACGCGATGGCGCACGTGCGGCTGCCGGTGTTCATGGCGGCGTTGACGACGCTGATCGGCTTCGCCACCTTCGTCACCAGCCCGATCCCGTCGATCCGCGACTTCGGCTTCTACGCCGCCCTCGGCATCGCCGTGGTCTTCGTCGCCTGCCTGGTGGTGGTTCCCGCGGCGCTGGCCCTCATGCCGCCACCCCGGACGGTGCCGGCACGGCTCGAGGAAGGCGGCTGGTTCGCCGATTTCGTCGCCGCCTGCGGGTCCCTGTCGATGCGCCATCGGTGGTTCTTCCTGCCGCTGTTCATCGCCCTGCTCGCCATCGGCGCCGTTGGCATGACGAAGCTGCGGGTCGAGACCGACTACCTGCGCTTTTTCAGCCCCAGCCACCCGGTGCGGATCGACAACCGGCGCGTCAGCGAGAGTCTGGCCGGCACGCAGGTGGTGGCGGTGGTCGTCGACGCGCAGGGTCCGGAGGGCGTGACGCGCAGCGACACCATCGAGGCGATGCGGGGCCTGCAGCACTTCATCGAGCAGCAGCCCGGTGTCGACCGGACGCTCTCGTTGCTCGATCAACTCGACAGCGTGCGCACCGCGGTCTCGCCGGCGCGCGTCGGGGCGCCGTTCACCGACCAGGCGGAGATCGCCGGGTTGCTCAACCTGCTGGCGCCGCGCGACGTGCGGCACGAGGTCAACCCCGACCACTCGCGCGCCCAGATCACGGTGCACACCAGCCTGTCGAGCTCGCAGGAGGTCGGCGACTTCGTCGCCCGCGTCGAGGCGTACGGCGCGCGGCAGTTCCCCGCCGGCGTCGCCGTGCGCGCCACCGGCACGGTGGTGCTGCTCAACCGCTCGGCCGACGCGCTGGCCTGGAGCCAGGTGTGGGGCGACGCGCAGGTGATGGCCATCCTGCTCCTGCTCATGGTCCTGCTGCTGCGCTCGCTGCGCCTGGGCCTGCTCTCGATGGTGCCCAACGTGCTGCCGATCGTCCTGCTGTTCGGCATCATGGGCTACGCCGGCATCGATCTGAATATCTGTACCAGCACGATCGCCTCGATCAGCATCGGCATCGCGGTCGACGATACGATCCACTACATGCTCGGATTCTATGACGAGTTGCGCACCGGTTCGACGCGCGAGGAAGCCATCCTGGCCACACTGCGCGGCGTCGGCCGCCCGATCCTCATCACCTCGGTGGCGCTGACCGCGGCGTTCCTGATCGTCTGCATCTCGAACTTCCAGCCGGTGCGCCATTTCGGGCTGTTGGCCGGGTGCACCATGGTGATCGGGGTGTTCACCGATCTGTTTCTGCTCCCGGCGCTGCTCATCACGCTGCCGCTGGGTGAGCGCGCGGCGGCGGTCGAGGCGGTGCGCGAGCCGGCCGCGGCCGCGGGGGAGGGGTCGTGAGCCGGATGACAGTTGCCCGCAGATCAGCCATGAAGGAGCGACGATGAAGACGAGACACGCGATGCTGTGCTTGGTGATGGCGGGGCTCGGCGGCGCCGCCGCGGCGGTGGCGCAGACGCCGGCGGAGGACGCGCGCGGCCTGGTGCAGCGCGTCAGCGACACGCAGCCGACGGACGCGTATCAATTTCGCATGACCCTGACGACGCCGGGCGGGCTCGAGCGCGAGTTCACGCTGAGCGGCAAGGATCTGCCCAACGACATCGATGCGCGCTACCTGGAGGTGACCGGCCCCTTCAATCTCAAGGATACGCGCTACCTGTTCTACGATCGCAACGAGCGGCGCGACGATCAGTTCGTCTACCTGCCGTTCATGAAGCGCATCGTGCGCCTGTCGGACAAGACGCGGCGCGAGCCATTCCTCGCCTCGACGTTCTACGTCAACGACATCATCGAGCCGGCGATCGACGACTTCACCTACCGGTTCGTCGGCGACGCCGTGGTCAAGCAGCGCAACTGCCGGTTGGTCGAGAGCCTGCCCAAGGATCCGGAGCACGAGACGTACAGCAAGAGCATCATGGCGATCGACCCGATCGACCTGGTCGTCATGCGCGCCGAGCTGTTCGACAGGAACGACAAACTGCTCAAGGTGCACACCATCGAGACGCTGGAGAAGATCGACGGCTTCTGGACGCCGCGCAAGCAGGTGATGCACAACGTGCAGGACGACGAGACGTCGGAGCTCGATACCGTCGAGGTGCAGTACCACGCCCCGCTCGGCGACGAGATCTTCCGCGAAGCGCATCTGGGGCGGTAAGGGAGGCGCGATGGCCAAGACACCGAGACCGTTCACCAAGACCGAGGTGGCGTTCGCCAATCCGATCATCAAGCTGATGAGCCGCGCCAACACCTGGGTGTACCGCGCCACCAACGGACGGGTCGGCGGCACGTTCCGCCACGGCGCGCCGGTGATGCTGCTCACCACCATCGGCCGCAAGACCGGCCAGCGCCACACGCTGCCGCTGCTCTATCTGCGCGACGGCAGCGAGCTGGTCACCGTGGCCTCGAAGGGCGGTATGGACCACCACCCGCTCTGGTACCGCAACCTGATCGCCAACCCGCAGGTCGACGTGCAGATCGGCCCCACCGTCGAGCCGATGGTGGCGCGCAGCGCCACGGCGGAGGAGAAGGCCGCCCTGTGGCCCCGCCTGGTGGCGATCTACCCGGACTACGCCGACTACCAGGCGCGCACGCAGCGCGACATCCC
>JBOHWA010000624.1:0-2033 GCA_050735855.1 Binatia bacterium | reverse complement strand
CATATGGCCTGATCGGCCTCAAGGGTTTCTTCCTCGGTTCGTCGGTGAACGACGTCGGGGTGATGGCACTCTTCTTCTTCATGATGGTGTTCATGGACACCACCGCCACCATCCCGACCGGCTCGATGGCTGAGCGTTGGTCATGGAAGAACTTCTGCCTCTATGGTCTGTGGATCGCGCTGCCGTACTGCCTCTACGCCAACTGGGTGTGGGGCGGCGGCTTCCTGGCGCAGGGCGGCCTCAACTGGGGCCTCGGGCACGGTGCGGTCGACTTCGCCGGCTCCGGCGTCGTGCACGCGATGGGCGGCATCATCGCGCTCGCCGGCGGCATCTGCATCGGACCGCGCCTCGGCAAGTACCTCAACGGCAAGCCGCAGGCGATGCCCGGCCACGACATCCCGATGGTCGTCCTCGGTACGTTCATCCTCGCCTTCGGCTGGTTCGGCTTCAATCCGGGCTCGACCCTGTCGGGCACCGACCTGCGCATCAGCTTCGTCATCGTCAACACCATGCTGGCCAGCATCACCGGCGCGCTGGCGACCATGTGCACCATGTACGCGAAGGGCCTGAAGCCCGACCCGACGATGATGTGCAACGGCGTGCTCGCCGGTCTGGTCGCCATCACCGCGCCCTGCGCCTTCGTCGATCCCTGGGCCGCGGCGCTGATCGGCGCCATCGCCGGCGTCCTGGTCGTCTACTCGGTCTTCTTCTTCGAGAACGTCGGCGTCGACGATCCGGTCGGCGCCATCTCGGTGCACGGCGTCAACGGCACCTGGGGCGTCATCTCGCTCGGCCTGTTCGCCAACGGTATGTACGGCGCCGGTTGGAACGGGGTCGTGCGCGAGGAGTACGTCGCCAAGTACGGCTTCGACGGCGTGCGCGGCCTGTTCTACGGCGACGCCTCGCAGCTCGTCATGCAGCTGATCAGCGCGGCCGTCGTGCTCGTCTTCGGCTTCGTCATGGCCTACGTGTGGTTCAAGCTCAGCGACATGATCACGCCGCTGCGCGTCGACGCCGAGGTCGAGCTCGAAGGGCTCGACGGCCCCGAGATGGGCGCCATCGCGTACCCTGACTTCCCGATCCACGTCGGCGGCAAGAAGATGGCTGGTTGAGCCCCCTTTACCAGCCCATCCCTTCCGCCGCTGCAAGAAAGGGGGCGCCTCGCCGGGCGCCCCCTTTTCTTTTGCGGCGCGCGCTACGCGTCCAGGTTCAGCGCCGCCGACAGCAGCGCACGCGTGTAGGCGTCCTGCGGCCGGCTGAAGATCTGCTCGGCCGGGCCCTGTTCGACGACGACGCCGTCGCGCATCACGGCGATGTGATGGCTCATGGCGCGCACGACGCGCAGGTCGTGGCTGATGAACAGGTAGGCGATGCCGTGGCGCGCCTGCAGGGTGCGCAGCAGCTCGACGATCTGCGCCTGCACCGAGACGTCGAGCGCCGAGGTGGGCTCGTCGAGCACCACCAGCTGCGGCTTCAGCACCAGGGCGCGGGCGATGGCGATGCGCTGCCGCTGGCCGCCGCTGAACTCGTGCGGGTAGCGATGGCGGGTAGCGGGATCGAGGTCGACCTCGCGCAGCCCGTCGACGATCAGCCGCTCGCGCTCAGCCGGCGTCGCACCGATGCCGTGCAGGCGCAGTCCCTCTTCGACGATCTGGCCGACCGACAAACGCGGGCTGAGCGAGCCATACGGGTCCTGGAAGACGATCTGCATCTCGCGCCGCAGCGGGCGCAGCGCGTCGGCACCGAGCCCCTGCAGGTCGCGCTCGGCGAACTCGATCGCCCCTTCGCTGGCGATCAGCCGCAGCAGCGCCAGGCCGAGGGTGGTCTTGCCGCAGCCGCTCTCGCCGACGACGCCGAGCGTCTGGCCCTGGCGGACGGTCAGGCTGACGCCGTCGACGGCGCGCACGTGGTCGACGGTGCGGCGCAGCAGCCCCGCCTTGATCGGGTACCACACCTTGAGGTCGCGGCAGGCGACGATCGCCGGCGCGCCGTCCGGCGGCGCGGCCGGCGCCCCGCCGGGCTGGGCGGCGAGC
>JBOHWA010000623.1:0-4050 GCA_050735855.1 Binatia bacterium | reverse complement strand
CGCTTGGCATGTCCGGGCTCAACGTGCCGTTCGTCGAGATCGGCATCGCCGCCTCGGTCATCGTGCTGGGTGCGGTGGTAGCGTTGCGTTCGACCAATTGGCCGCTCGGTGCGGCGATGGCGATGGTCGGCGTCTTCGCGGTGTTCCACGGCTTTGCCCATGGCGCCGAGATGCCGGCGGACGCTTCCGGCTTGAATTACGCGGCCGGCTTCCTGCTCGCGACCGCCATGCTGCACGCCGCCGGCATCGGCGCGGGCCTCGCCATCGGCCGGGTCGGTGCCAACGCCCCGCGCTTCACGCAGGCGCTCGGCGCCGTGGTGGCGGTCGCCGGCGTCGGCCTGCTGACCGGGGTGATCTGAAACCGCCTTCCTTTGCAATTGCCTTAACACTGAGCGCCGCGCCGAATCTTTCGGCGCGGTTTCGGCGTTTCTGCCGATAATCGAGGCTTCGGTTGCCCGACAACCGCTGCTACGCTTTGCAGGCGCCTAGGGTTCCGGCATCGACAGCGATGTGACTGGACCGAGAGGAGCAGCCCGGTGGCGAGACATTCGCCGGGTCCACGGCGGGACAAAAGCCCGGGAGGCTCGTGCGACATGGTCGCAGCGAAGGCCGCCGGCTGTGTGCCCGTATCCTTCCTCCGAGCTGCCGAGCGCGCGGGCTTTTCCCGAACACGGGAGACCACGATGCGTCGTACCCTGCGTGCCATCATCGCCAGTGCCGCCTGCGCGGCCGCGCTGACCATTCCCTTCGCCGGCGCCGAGGCCGCGTCGAAGAAAGAATTCAACATCGCCTGGACCATCTATGTCGGCTGGATGCCCTGGGCCTATGCGGCCGAGAACGGCATCGTCAAGAAGTGGGCCGACAAATACGGCATCACCATCGATGTCACCCAGATCAACGACTATGTCGAATCGATCAACCAGTACACCGCCGGCAAGTTCGACGCGGTCACCGTCACCAACATGGACACGCTCACCATCCCGGCGGCCGGCGGGGTCGACAGCACGGCGCTGATCATCGGCGACTACTCGAACGGCAACGACGGGGTCGTCCTCAAGGGCGCCAAGAAGCTCGAGGACATCAAGGGCCGCAAGGTCAACCTGGTCGAGCTGTCGGTGTCGCACTATCTGCTGGCGCGCGGGCTGGCGAGCGTCAAGTTGAGCGAGCGCGACGTCACCGTGGTCAATACCTCCGACGCCGACATCGTCGCGGCCTTCGCCTCGGCCGACGTCAACGCGCTGGTGACCTGGAATCCGCAGCTGAGCGAGATCCTCAAGACGCCCGGCGCCACCGAGGTCTTCTCGTCGAAGCAGACGCCGGGCGAGATCCTCGACCTCGCCGTGGTCAACACCCAGGTGCTGAAGGACAATCCCAGCTTCGGCAAGGCGCTGGTCGGCGCCTGGTTCGAGACCATGGCGCTGATGGTCAAGGACGACGCTGCCGGCAAGGCCGCGCGCACCGCGATGGGCAAGCTGTCGGGCACGACGCTCGAGGGCTACGAGGCGCAGCTCAAGACGACCTTCATGTACCACGAGCCGAAGGCGGCGGTGGCGGCGGCGCAGAGCCCTGAGCTGATCACGACGATGGATCTGGTGCGCACCTTCTCCTTCGAGCACGGACTGCTCGGCGAGGGCGCCAAGTCGAAGGATGTGGTCGGCATCGCCTTCCCCGGCGGCAAGGTGCTCGGCGACGAGAAGAACGTGAAGATGCGCTTCAACGCCGACTACATGCAGATGGCAGCCGACGGCAAGCTCTGAGTGGACCGCGCGCGCACGATCACGAGCGGCATGGCGCGCCGATGGATCAATCGCCGCCCGGGGCGACGGGCGACGATCATCGGCGCGCTGCCGTTCGTGCTGCTGGTCTTTCTCTACGCCGTCGGCTCGACGCTGCGCCACGCGGACAACCCGGATGACAAGCTGCTGCCGAGCGGCAGCACCCTGCTGGCGGCGGTCAAGCGCGTCGCATTCGAGCCCGACCAGCGCACCGGTCGGATTCTGCTCTGGTCGGACACGCAGGCGAGCCTGATCCGACTCAGCCTCGGGCTGGCGGTGGCGACGCTGCTCGGGCTGGTGGTCGGCGTCGCCAACGGCCTGATCCCGTACATCCGCGCCGGCTTCTCGCCGCTGGTGGCGGTGCTGTCGATGATCCCGCCGATGGCGGTCTTACCCATCCTGTTCATCGTCTTCGGCCTCGGTGAGCTGTCGAAGGTGGTGTTGATCGTCATCGGCATCGCCCCGTTCCTGATGCGCGATCTGCAGCTGCGCATCGAGGAGATGCCGGTCGAGCAGTTGGTCAAGGCACAGACCCTGGGCGCCTCGACCTGGCAGATCGTCACCCGCGTCGTCGTGCCGCAGATGCTGCCCCGCCTGATCGACGGCGTGCGCCTGTCGCTCGGCCCCGCCTGGCTGTTCCTCATCTCGGCCGAGGCCATCGCCGCCGAGCAGGGGCTCGGCTACCGCATCTTTCTGGTGCGGCGCTATCTGGCGATGGACGTCATCCTGCCGTACGTCGCCTGGATCACGCTGCTCGCCTTCGCCTTCGACGTCGCGCTGCGCCGGCTGAACCGCCACTTCTACCCGTGGCTGTACAGCGGACGGGAGGCGGTATGACGCAGGTGTCGGTGCGCAACGTCTGGAAGACCTACGAGCAGCAGGTGGTCATCGAGCGCGTCAATCTGGAGGTCGCAGCGCACTCGTTCGTCTCGATCGTCGGCCCGTCGGGGTGCGGCAAGTCGACGTTCCTGCGCATGCTGCTCAGCCAGGAGATTCCCTGCCGCGGCGAGATCGACATCGACGGCGAGCCGCTGGCGACCGAGCCCAGCGCCGAGCGCGGCGTGGTCTTCCAACGCTACTCCGTCTTCCCGCACCTGACGGTGCTCGACAACGTCGCCTTCGGCCTCGACGTCGAACGCGCCCCGCTGCTCGGGCGCCTGTTCGGCGCCGCGCGCCGCGCCGCCCTGGCCCAGTGCCGCGAGATCCTCACCCACGTCGGGCTCGATGCCGCGCACGACAAGTACCCGACGCAGCTCTCCGGCGGCATGCAGCAGCGCCTGGCGATCGCCCAGGCGCTGATCAAGAAGCCCAAGGTGCTGCTGCTCGACGAACCGTTCGGGGCCCTCGACCCCGGCATCCGCGCCGACATGCACGTGCTCATGCGGCGGCTGTTCGAGGAGACCGGGATGACGGTCTTCATGGTCACCCACGACCTGCGCGAAGCCTTCCAGCTCGGCACCCGGGTGATCGCCTTCGACCGCTACCGCACCCGCCCCGAGGAACGCGAAGCCTACGGCGCGACGGTGACGTTCGACATCCCCGTCAGCCGCAACGCCACCGCCCGCGCCGCGGAGCTCGCGCAGCTCGCCGCTGTGGCGTCGGCGTGATCTGCCCGCGCACCCACGGCACGGATTGACCGGCCTGGCGCGAATCCATATGTCGTGGCCGGTGAGGCTGCGTCAGGTGCAGGGTGCGGTGCGGTGTGCCACCATCGCCGGGGTGCTGCTCTTCGCTGCGGCCTGTCGGCCGGTCCCGCCGCCCGAGCTGCCGGCGCTGCCGGTCCGCAGCAGCGGCGCGCCGATCTCCTTTCAGACCCAGGTGCAGCCGTTGCTCGCGCAGCGCTGCGTCGTCTGTCACGGCTGTAACGACGCCCCCTGTCAGCTGCTGCTCTCCTCGCACACCGGGCTGGCGCGCGGCGCCAGCAAAGCGGCCGTCTATGACACGGATCGGCTCACCTCGGCGGCGCCGACGCGCCTGTTCGTCGACGCGCACGGCGAGGAGTGGCGCCAGCGCGGCTTCTTCTCGGTGCTCGGCGCGACGGCGTCACCGCCGTCGGCGGATCTCCTGATCGAGATGCTCGCCCTCGGCCGGGCGCATCCGTTCGTCGCCGGCGAGACGCTGCCCGATGCGGTCAAGCTCGACATCGACCGCACGCTTGCCTGCCCGACCGCGGAGGAGTTTCCCGCCTATGCCCAGTCGAGCCCGTACGGTGGGATGCCGTACGGCATGGCGCCGCTGAGCGACGCCGAGCTCGAGATCCTGACCACCTGGGTGG
>JBOHWA010000622.1:0-2389 GCA_050735855.1 Binatia bacterium | reverse complement strand
CTCCACCCCCGGCGCCGAGGGCCCGGCGCCCTCCACCCCGGCGCCGAGGGCCCGGCGCCCTCCAGATCCACTTCCCGGCGTTGAAGGAGGCACTCGACGGGGATATGGTTCGGGCGATGCGTTGCGTGTCGTCCCTGGTTACCGCGTTGCTGGTGGCCGTCGGTCTGTCGGCTCAGGCACCAGCCGCCGATCTCGGGCGCGGGGAGCCGCTGTGTCCGGCGCCGGTGTCGACGTGCAAGTCCGACGATGCCGCGAGTTGTCCGGCCGGCTATCGCTGCGCCTGCGTGCCCAGTTGCCCGGCGTGCCGGGATTGCGACGCGCAGGTGTGCGTGCCCGAGCTCAGCAGGCAGTGCCGCACGGCGTGTGACTGCCCGCCGGGCCTCGGCTGCGAGGCGGAGCGCTGCGTCGCCGGCACCGCACCGGTCTTCTGCTGCGAGTCCGAGCGCTGCCCGCTGGGCCAGCCATGCCAGCACGGCGACGGGCGGGCGGACCGCTGTGGCCAGCAGTGCCGGACCGCGTGCGACTGTGAGCCCGGCGTCGGCTGTTTCGACGGCCAGTGCATTGCCGGCTTCGCGCCCGTGTACTGTTGCGACGGGGCGGAGTGTCCGGCCGATCAGCAGTGCCAGCATCGCGACGGGCGGCACGACCGCTGCGGCCAGGCCTGCCTCAACCAGGTCTGGCGCTGCGACACCGCGGGCGGATCGTGCGGCGCCGACCGCACCTGCTCGTGCAGCGCCAGTTGCCCCACCTGCGAGGACTGCGGGCCGGGGGTGTGCGTACCGCCGGGGACGGCGACGCCCTACCGCTGCACCGCCGAGGGCGGCTGCAGCCAGCCCGGCGACCGCTGCGCCTGCGTGTCGAGCTGCCCGGAGTGCGACGACTGTGCCTTCAGCGTCTGCATCCCGGCCTGCGATCCCATGTGCGAGCGGCGCCAGCGCATTTCGAGCAAGCGGATCGACCGCGTCGTCGCCCTGACCGCGCAATGCCGTACCGACGCCGATTGCGTGCGGGTCGACACCAGCAGCGCCTGCCGCGCCACCTGTGGCGCCTGGGTCAGCCGGCGCTACGCCGACCGCGTCGGCCGGCTGATCGACTACCTCGATCAGCGCTACTGCACGACCTACCGCAGCGACAATTGCCCGTTCACCACGCCGCGTTGCATCAACGAACGGGCCGCCTGCGTCGACCACGTCTGCACCGGCGTCAGTCCGTAGCCGCTGCCGCCCTGCCCCGGCGCCGCGCCGCGAGGTGGTGCCAGATCCACAGGACAACGCCGATGGCGATGATCGCGGCGGCGACGCGCGCCTCGTAGCGCTCCAGGTGGCCGAGCAGCTGTTTGGCCGCACTGCCGACGAACCAGCCCAGGGCGGCGACCGCCACGGCCCACAGCGCCGCGCCGATGGCGTTGAGCACCACGAAGCGCGCGGTCGAGATGTCGCTCATGCCGAGCACCACCGGCGTCACGTTGCGCAACCCATAGAGAAACCGGAAGCTGAGGGTGAGCGCCACGTTGTAGCGCGCCAGCAGCCGGCGCACGCGTTCCGCCGCCGGCTGCCATTGCGGCCGTTTGGCGAGCATCGCCGCGCCGTGGCGTCGGCCGAGATAGAAGAAGAGCTGATCGCTGGCCAACGAGCCGACGAACGCCGCCAGCATGACGCCGGGCAGCCAGAGCAGTCCGCGATGGGCGAGAAACCCGGCCAGGACCAGGATCGTCTCGCCCTCGAGAAAGGTCCCGCCGAGCACGGCGAGATAGCCATAGCGCGCGATCAGCTCTTCCAGCATCGCCCACCCGTGTGCCGGGCGGAGGCGGCGAATCCTCGTCCCATACCGCGTTGTACTGACGCGGCCCTGGCCGTCGCAAGCCGGGTGGACCCGATCCCACCCGCCGCAGCGGTCAGAAGTCGTTGTCGTCGCGCACTTCGATCGGCAGCTCGGCGACGTTGTTGTGCGGCGTCGGGTCCTCGCCCGGCCCGACCGCGATGAGGCGGACCACGCAGCGGTGCGGCTGATCGCTGGACGGCGAGTGAAAGGCCGCGGCGTCGAAGCGCAACACGACGCTGGCGCGCCCCTTGCGCCCGCCCGGCACGAGCGCGCGGTCGGTGCCGCGGCGGCGGGGCGGCGGTGGCGCCGTCTCGGTCGCGACGATCTGCACGGGACAGGTGCCCGGCTCGACGACGACGCGAATCTCGTCGCCGGGCTCCTCGCGTTCCGGCTCGACGTCACGGTTGCGCAGCACCACCGACGCCGCCTTGGTGAGCACCGTCACGCCGCGGCGCAAGCGGACCTTGACCCGCCGCGCCGCGGCACGAATCTCCGCATCGTGCCACAGCGCGGGCGTGGCCGTGGGGCTGGCGGTCGGCGGCGCGGTCGGCGGCGGCGTGGCAGTCGC
>JBOHWA010000621.1:0-2247 GCA_050735855.1 Binatia bacterium | reverse complement strand
GGCGTGAGCTGCACGCGCCCGTCGCGCTGGCGGCGCCGGAGGCGGTGGTCGTCATTCCGCCGGGCGAGAGTTTCCGCGCCGTCGCCGCGCGGTTGCGCGACGCCGGGGTCGTCGGCTCGCCGCTGTTGCTCGGCGTGTGGGCCCGCTATCGCGGTCTCGATCGATCGGTGCACAGCGGCGAGTACCGCTTTCGCGGCACGCTCTCGCCGGTGCAGGTGCTCGAGCGGTTGCAGGAGCCGGGCGAGCACGGCCGGTTGGTGACCATCCCCGAAGGACTCACCGCGGCGCAGATCGCGGCCCTGCTCGAGGAGCAGGGCTACGGCGGGCGCGATGTGTTCCGCTGTGCGATGGAAGACCTGCGCCTGTTGCAGGACTTCGGCCTGCCGGCCAGCGGCATCGAAGGCTACCTCTTTCCCGACACGTATGCGTTCGAGTGGACGACCGAGCCGCCGGACATCATCCGCGCGATGCTGGCGCGCTTCCGACAGGAGGGGGCCGCGCTGGCGGCGCAGCGCAGCGCCGCCGGGCTGAGCGAGGCGGAGATGGTGACGCTCGCCTCGGTGATCGAGGAAGAGACCGGCAACGCCGATGAGCGCCGGCTGATCTCCGGTGTCTTCCACAACCGGCTGCGCCTCGGCATGCCGCTGCAGTCCGACCCGACCGTCCTCTACGATCGCGGCGACGGCCGTGGACCGCTGACGCGGGCGGAACTCACCGAGCCGCGGCCCTACAACACCTACGTCCATCGCGGCCTGCCGCCCGGGCCGATCGCCAATCCGGGCCGCGCCGCCCTGCAGGCGGCCATCGATCCGGCGTCGACCGCGGCGCTCTTCTTCGTCTCGCGCAACGACGGCTCGCACGAGTTCTCCGAGACGTTGGAGGCGCACAACCGCGCGGTGCGACAGTATCAGAAGCACGACTGAAGCGCCGGCGTGCCGCGGCCGTGCGCTCACGGCGTCGCGCCCTGCTCCAACCGCTCGAGCTTGCCGTACAACACATCGATGTCGCGCTTGAGCTGCGCGTACTCGCTGAACAGCTGCTGCGGGCTGGCGTGGGTCTGGTAGAAGTCGGCGGTGTTGATGATCGCGCTGAGCGTCGCCAAGCGATCCTCCTTGGCTGCGATCTCCGCTTCGAGCTTGACCAGATCGCGCCCGCGCTTGGCGCTGTTGCGGGTCTCCTGGCGCGCCGCGCCGCGGTCGACCGGTGTGGCGGCGCGCGGCGGCACCGGTGCGTCGGTATCGGCGTCGCCGGCGAGCGGTGCGTCGCGCATGACGATCGGCGGCGGCAGCTTGCCGGTGGCCTGGGCGGTCTTGCGCCCGATGTAGTCTTCGTAGTTGCCGAGATAGCGCACGGCGTGGCCGGCGCCGACCTCGACGATCTCGTCGGGCAGGTGGTCGAGCAGGTAGCGATCGTGCGCCACCAACACCAGGGTGCCCTTGTAGGCCTGCAGCGCCTCGAGCAGCACCTGCTTGGCGGTCATGTCGAGGTGGTTGGTGGGCTCGTCGAGCAGCAGGCAGTTGGGCGGGTGGAGCAGCAGCAGGGCCAGCGCCAGGCGGTTGCGCTCGCCGCCGCTCAATACCTTCACCCGCTTCTCGACCGCGTCGCCGCTGAACAGGAAGGTGCCGAGCAGCGAGCGCACCTGCGGTACCAGGTCGACCGGCGCCGCGGCGGTCGCGACCTGCAGCACCGTCTGCTCCGGATCGAGCACCTGGCTCTGATTCTGGGCGAAGTAGCCGATGCGCACGTTGTGGCCGAGGCGTCGGGTGCCGGCGCTGAGCGGATCGACGCCGGCCAGCATGCGGATCAGCGTCGACTTGCCGGCGCCGTTCGGTCCGACCAGCGCCACCTTGCGGCCGCGCTCGATGCTCATCGACAGGCCGTCGTACACCGTCAGCCCGCCGTACGACTTGCCCGCCTGTTCGAGGCGCAGCACCTCGCGGCCGCTGCGCTCGCAGGGTGGAAAGCGGAAGCGCACGCTCGCCGTGCCACCTTCCGGCGGCGGCAGGCGCTCGAGCTTGTCGAGGAACTTGATGCGGCTCTGCACCAGGGCGGCCTTGGAGGCCTGATAGCGGAAGCGGCTGACGAAGGCCTCGATGCGCTCGATCTCCTCCTGCTGGGCGCGATAGGCCGCCATCGCCTGCGCCAGGCGTTCCTCGCGCGCCGCCAGGTAGCGGCTGTAGGGCGCCTGGTAGTCGGTCAGCTTGCCGCCCGAGACCTCGGTGATGCGGGTCACGGTGACGTCGAGGA
>JBOHWA010000620.1:0-3421 GCA_050735855.1 Binatia bacterium | reverse complement strand
GGCACGGTCCGCGTGCTGCTGATCGCGGACAACGAGGACGACTACATCCTGATCCGCGAGCTGCTGGCCGAGATCGACGACACGCGCTTCGAGATCGACTGGCACTGCGAATACGACGCCGGCCGCGCCGCCCTGCAGTCGCAAAGCCACGACGTCTGCCTGCTCGACTACCGCAAGGGCGCCGACAAGGGGCTCGCGCTGCTGCGCGAGGCGAACGCGGCGGGCTGCGCCACGCCGGTGATCGTCATGTCCGGCCACGGCGATCGCCACACCGATCTGCTGGCCATGCCTTCCGGCGCTTTCTACTACCTGGACAAGGCGACCATCGACACGCCACTGCTCGAGCGCACGATTCGCTATGCCCTCGAGCTGCGTCGGGCCGAGCATCGCGCGCGGGTCAGCGAAGCGCGCACCCGCGCGGTGCTCGATCACGCCGTCGACGGCATCATCACCATGGACCAGCGCGGCGTGGTGGAGAGCTTCAACCCGGCGGCGGCGCGTATCTTCGGCTACCGCCCGGACGAGGTGATCGGCCGCGAGTTGACCATGCTGATG
This sequence comes from Binatia bacterium, assembly GCA_050735855.1. Taxonomy (GTDB): domain Bacteria; phylum Desulfobacterota; class Binatia; order HRBIN30; family CADEER01; genus JBOHWA01. The sequence continues at coordinate 2,866 of JBOHWA010000620.1, read as the reverse complement.
GCCGGGCCGCAGCGGGCCGCCCACCTGCGGCAGCTGGCCGAGTACCTGCGCACCGGGGTGGCGAAGGTGATCGGGGTGCCGCGCGAAGTGACCGGGCGGCGCCGGGACGGCAGTGACGTGCATCTCGATCTCGCGGTCAGCGAGATGTGGATCGATGGGCAGCGCACGTTCATCGGGTGGCTGCGCGACATCACCGAGCGCACCCGTGACGACCAGCTGCTGCGCGCCCGGGCCCGCCAGCACGAGGTGCTCGCTGAACTCGGTGGCCTCGGCCTGTCGGGCGGCGAGACCGCGTCGGTGTTCGACGAGGCAGTGCGCCTGGTCGCGGAGACCCTCGATACGCCGCTGAGCTCTATCGCCGAACTGCTGCCGGACGGCCACACCCTGAGGCTGGCGGCTGGCGTCGGCTGGCAGGCGGGACTGGTCGGTGCTGCGACCGTGAGCACCAACGCCTCGCCACTGCTGCGCGAAGTGGCGGCGTCGCGGCAGACGACCGTGATTTCCCGCCTGGAGCACTCCGCGCCGTCATCACCGCTGCTGCGCGCGCACGGCGCGGTCAGCCTGGTGAGCGTACCAATCCACGACCGGGGCGAGCTGCTCGGGATGCTGGGCGTCGCGACCACCGAGTTTCGCGACTTCCGCGCCGACGAGGTCCGCTTCCTCGAAGGGGTCTCGGCGTTGCTCGGCCAGGCGATGCAGCGCCGCCGCGCCGAGGCGGCCCTGCGCGAGAGCGAGCAGCGCCGGCAGCTCATCGTCGATGCGGCCAACATCGGCCTGTGGGATTGGGACATCGTCGCCGGGACGGTCTACTACAGCGACTGGCTGGGATGACCTCCCGCGTTCCGGCCGCCGAGGCCGCCCGCCTCGCGCTGCAACCGGAGGGGGACTGGCGGCGGGCGCGCAGCGATCTGCTGGCCGAGCGCCTGCGCGCCTCGCTCCTGCCGCTCGCTGGTGCGCTGGCGCTCGTCACGCTGCGCGACGTGGTCGCCGGCCAGGCTCACCTCGGGATCCTGCTGTGGATCAAGCTCAGCCAGTTCGCCGCGATCGCCGTCGTCGGCCATCTGCTGCGCCGGCCCGAGTGGATTGGGCGCGCCCTGCCGGTGGCGATCGGCGCCGGCGTGGTGCTGTGCGCGACGACGGTGGCGTCGAATGCGCTGCGCGGCGACGTCGAGACGACGGCGATGCTGTTCGTCGTCGTGATCATGGGCATGAGCACGCTGCTGCCGTGGGGCGCCCGCCCGCAGATGCTCGCCGCGGCGGTCGCCAGCGCGGCGCTGGTGGCCAATGTCTATGCCGTGCACGGCGGCCTCGACCAGGTGGTCGGCTATCCGGCGGTCGCCATCCTGATCGCCTTCGGCGTGTCGATCTACATCGCTGCCGTTCTCGAGCGCCTGCGCGTCGCGGTCGACCAGGGCGTCGAGGTGCTGCGGCGCAGCGAGACGCGCTATCGGCTGGTGGCGCAGGTCGCCAACGACGCGATCTGGGACTGGGACCTGGCGAGCGACGCGGTCGAATGGAACGATCACCTCCAGACGCTCTTCGGCTGGCCGGCCGCCGAGGTCGGGCCGGACGTGACCTGGTGGACGGGGCATATCCATCCCGACGATGTGGGGCGCGTCGAGGCGGGCATCCACACCGTGATCGACGGCGGCGGCCATGCGTGGCGCGACGAGTATCGCTTCCGCTGCCACGACGGCTCGTATGCCGTCATCGACGACCGCGGCTGTGTCGTCCGCGGCGCCACCGGCCGGCCACAGCGCATGATCGGCGCCATGACCGATATCACCATGCGCCGCCACGCGGAGGAGGCCCTGCGGCTCAGCGAGCAGCACTTCCGCTCGCTGATCGAGCGGGGCTCGGATCTGATCAGCATCGTCGATGGCAGCGGTGTCGTCCGCTACGCCAGTCCGTCGCATTGGAGCGTGCTCGGCCGTCAGCCCGACGATCTGGTCGGTCGATCGGCGATCGAGCACGTCCATCCGGACGACCTGGAAGCGCTCGCGCGCAGCGCGGTCCGGCCGCTCGGCGACGCCCCGGTCGAGTATCGGTATCGCCATGCGGCCGGCGGTTGGCGCGTGCTGGAGAGCCACATGAACAACCTCGACGACGATCCCGCGGTCGGCGGCATGGTGGTGAACTCGCGCGACGTCACCGACCGCAAGCGCGCCGAGGCCGAGCTGCAGCGCGCCAAGGAGGCGGCCGAGGCGGCGAGCCGGGTGAAGAGCCAGTTCGTCGCCAACATGAGCCACGAGATCCGCACGCCGATGAACGGCATTCTCGGGATGACCGAGCTGGCGCTCGACACCCAGCTCGATGCCGAACAGCGGGAGTATCTCGAGACCGTGCGGGCCTCGGGCGAGTGGCTGCTCACGTTGCTCAACGACGTGCTCGATTTCTCCAAGATCGAGGCTGGGCGGGTGGCGCTCGACCCGACAGAGTTCGAGCTGCGCGCCATGCTCGCCGAGACCCTGCGCATCCTGGCGCCACGGGCCCACAGCAAGGGGCTGGCGCTGCGGTCGGCGATCGACGACGACGTGCCCGCGCTGGTTGTCGGCGACCCGGATCGGCTGCGCCAGGTGCTGGTCAATCTGATCGGCAACGCGATCAAGTTCACCGCGCAGGGCGACGTGGCCCTGCACGTGTCCTGCGCGATGCCGCCGGCCGCCGCGGCCGCCGCGCCGCTCGCCCTGCGCTTTGCGGTGCGCGATTCGGGCATCGGCATCGCCCCCGACCAGCAGGTGGCGATCTTCGACGCCTTCGTGCAGGCCGACGGTTCGGCCAGCCGCCAGTATGGCGGCACCGGTCTCGGCCTCGCCATCTGTCGCGAGCTGGTGGCGCTCATGGGCGGCGAGATCGGTGTGGAGAG
>JBOHWA010000619.1:0-4228 GCA_050735855.1 Binatia bacterium | reverse complement strand
CGGCGCCGTGCTCGCCGCGCGCACCGCGGTTGGGTTCAGCACGGCGCCGAGGGCCCGGCGCCCTCCACGTGGATCGTCAGCCGATGGGAGGGACGGATGCCGCCGGCCCGGCGCCGCCGCTACGACGGGCGCTCGGCGAAGAGCAGGACGCGCGCGGCGCGGCTGGCGCGCGCGGCGCTGAGGTGGGCGGCGATCTCGAGCAGGCGGGCGCGGCGCTCGGGATCGGGTTGCAGCTCGAGCACGGCGCGCAGGCAGTGCTCGGCGTAGTAGACGGTGTAGGGCAGCTCGGGCGGCTGCAGCGGCTTGACCAGCGCCGGCAGGAAGCCGGTGGCGGCGGTCGCCGCCGACCATTGCGCCAGGGTCGGTTCGTCGAACGGCAGGACCACCGTCAACAGGCCCGCCGGGCGCAGCACGCGCATCGCTTCGGCGAGCAGCGGGGTCGGGTCGCCGAGCCCGGTGAGGCCCTCGACGCTCCACGCGTGGGTAAACTGCTCGGGCTTGAGCGGCAGGGCGTCGAGCGGCCCCTGGCGAAAACTCACCCGGTCGCCCAACCCGGTGCGCGCGCCGAGGATCTGCGCGGCGGCGACGACGCCCGGGTGCGGGTCGACCGACAGGACGCTGCAGCCGAAGTGCACCGCCCACCAGCGCTGCACGCCGCCGAGCCCGCTGCCCAGCGCCACCGCGCGCTGGTACTTGCGGAAGATGCCGTGGCGCGAGAAGCGGTCGAGCAGCAGCGGGTCGGCGAACGACATGTCGAGGCCGAAGCGCGGCGCCCCGCGCGGCGACGGCGCCTCGCGCCGCAGGTCGCGCGCCAGGCGCACGGTCACCTCGGCGAACGCCGTCAGTTCGGCGTCGCTGTAGGCGCTCCAGTCATAGACATCCATTTCCGTCTGGCCGAGTTGCTCCCACCCGATATAAGAGGGCGGAGCAGGAGTACACGCAGGCGTGCACGATGGGTGAGGAAGCAGCGGTTCTGGCGGCCAATGCCGCGTTCTACGGCGCCTTCGCCGCCAAGGACGCCGCGGCCATGGAGGCGGTCTGGGCGCGGCACGCGCCGGTCGCCTGCATCCACCCGGGCTGGCAGGCGTTGCGCGGCCGCGAGGCCGTGCTGGCGAGCTGGCGCAACATCCTCAGCGGTCCCGGCGCGCCGCCGATCACCTGCGTCGGCGCCGGCGCCCACGTGCTCGGCGACACCGCCTACGTCATCTGCATCGAGCGCCTGCCCTCCGTCGAGCTCATCGCCACCAATGTCTTCGTGCGCGAGGACGGCGCCTGGCGCCTGGTCCACCACCACGCCGGCGGCATCACCGCCCCGACGCTGGAACCGGACGAAGAAGAGGACCCGGGGCCGGACACCGTGCACTAGGCCGTGGCGCGCGACCTCTCGCCTCGATCGGCGCGCGCCTGGAGGGCGCCGGCCCCTCGGCGCCGGGCTCGCGGCGAGCACCCCGCACCGGCCCTGCCCAAACTCAGAAACCCAACAACGGATTACGCGGATTGAGCAGATTTGACGGAGTAGGGCTCTGGAATCCGTTCAATCCGCGTAATCCGTTGTTGCCTCTCTGCGTTCTTGGGCAGCCCCCCGCACCACCACCCGGCGCCAGGTTTGGTCCCTGGCGGCAGCTCAGTTCTTCTCCACCGGCAGGCCCTTCTCGGTCCACTCGCGCCAGCCGCCGTCCATCGAGCGGACGTTGCGGTAGCCCATCTTCTGCAGGCTGTCGGCGGCGAGGGCCGAGCGGAAGCCGCCGCCGCAGTAGAGCACCAGGGGCGTGTTGAGGTCGGGGTAGGCGGCCTCGACATCGCGCTCCAGAATGCCTTTGGAGAGGTGGACCGCGTCGGGCAGATGGCCGCGCGCCCACTCGCTCTCCTCGCGCGTGTCGATCAGCACGAAGCGCTCGCCGGCCTCGAGCGCCGTCTGGACATCGTCGACGCTGACCTCGCGGATGCGCGTCCGGGCCTCGTTGACGATCTTGAGAAAGCCGGGGGCATGTTTCATCGGACCTCCGCTCCGTCAGCCGCGGCGCCTCGTCGCCGCGCCAACCTCTCAGCTGTGCCTACACCGGCGGGCTGCCGCACTGGCCGCGCTGGCGCAGGTAGTGGTCGGCGAGGACGAGCAACGCCATCGCCTCGACCATCGGCACGGCGCGCGGCAGGACGCACGGGTCGTGCCGGCCCTTGGCCTCCAGGGTGACGGCCTGCCCGGCGCGATCGACGGTCTGCTGCGCCTGGCGGATGGTGGCGGTCGGCTTGAACGCGATGCGGCAGACGATGTCCTCGCCGTTGCTGATGCCGCCCTGCACGCCGCCCGAGCGGTTGCTGGTGGTGCGCACGCGGCCGCCCTGGCTGGTGAACGGATCGTTGTGCTCGATGCCGGTGAGCTGCACGCCGGCGAAGCCGCTGCCGATCTCGAAGCCCTTCGACGCCGGCAGCGACAGCATGGCGCGCGCCAGATCGGCCTCGAGCTTGTCGAACACCGGCTCGCCGAGGCCGGGCGGCACGCCGCGGCAGATGCACTCGACCACGCCGCCGAGCGAGTCGCCGGCGCGCCGCGCCGCGTCGATGCGCGCGATCATCGCCGCGGCCGTCGGCGGGTCGGGACAGCGCACGATGTTCGCCTCGACCGCGTCGCGCGTCACCGCCGCCGGGTCGATCGCGGCGGCGATGGTCCACACCTGCGCGACGTAGGCCACCACCTCCACGCCGGCCAGCGAGGCCAACAGCTTGCGCGCCACGGCGCCGGCGGCCACCCGGCCGATGGTCTCGCGCGCCGAGGCGCGGCCGCCGCCCTGCCAGTTGCGGATGCCGTACTTCGCCTCGTACGTGTAGTCGGCGTGCGAGGGCCGGAACGTGTCCTTGAAGTCCTCGTAGGCGCTCGGCCGCGCGTCGGTGTTGCGCACCAGGACGGCGAGCGGCGAGCCGAGCGTCTGGCCCTCGAACACGCCGGAGAGAATCTCGGCCCGATCGGGCTCGTCGCGCGGCGTGGTGATGCGGCTCTGGCCGGGGCGCCGCCGGTCGAGATCCTGCTGGATCTCCTCGACGCTGATCGGCAGCCGCGGCGGGCAGCCGTCGATCACCACCCCGACGCCGCCGCCGTGCGACTCGCCGAACGTGGTGATGCGGAACAGGTGGCCGAAGGTGGAGGACATCGCGTCGTTACCGTAGGCGAGGCGGCGCGGGCAGACAAGACGGCGAGCCGTTGTCCTGAAGCGCGGGCGGCCCGCCCGCAACGGCGCGCCAGCGCCGTCTTCCGGTGCACGCCCCGATGCGGCGGCCGGTGCTCGACGCGTCAGAGCGGGCGAGGCGATCGGGCGGGCTCACGGCATTGGATGCTGCGCGAGGAACTTCCAGATCCGCTCCGTCGCCTGCACCGGCCACGTATGGGCGTAGTCCTCCTCGCAATACTCGACCACGGCGCCGTCGCGGCAGGCCGACCAGCGCACGCAGGCCGGGCCGGCCGGCGGCGGGGTGGCCGCCGGGCAGCCGTTGATGCGGCGCCAGTCGTCGCGCATGGTGTGCGCGGCGGCGATCGGGATGAGGTCGTCCTGCCGCCCGTGCTGGATCAGGATCGGCACGCCGCGCGGCGGCGCACAGGTGAGCGGCAGCGGCCCGCCGCTGACCGGCGCCACGGCGGCGATGCGATCGGCCATGGTACAGGCGAGCAGCGCGCTGAAGAAGGCGCCGTTGGAGAAGCCGGTGGAGAAGATGCGCCTCCGGTCGATGCAATAGCGCTGCTCCAGGTCGTCGAGCAGGGCGGCGACGAACGCCAGGTCGCGGTTGCCCTCGGCGCTGTAGATCTCCCACCCGGCGTGGGTGTGCACCTCGCCGCGCAACCGCAGAGCGACCGGCAGGCCCTCGGGATAGACCGTGATGAACGCCGCGCGCTCGGCGAGGGGGCGAAACGCCGAGACGTTCCACACCCCGGCGCCGCTGTGACCGAAGCCGTGGAAGTCGAGCAGCAGCGGCACCGGCGATTGCGCCCGGACGCTGTCGGGCACGTCCAGGATGTAGCGCCGCGTTCGGCCGGCGACCTTGATCCGACCCTCGAGCCGGCGCCCATGCTCGACCGTCTCACGCGCGCAGCCCGGGCTGGGCTGGGGAAAAGCGTGTGCCGCCGGAGCGGCAAGCAGACACAGAAGCAGCGCGCACAAGCCTGATCGGCTGATCATGCCGGCATGCGTAGGCCAGAATCGCCGCAGAAAGAAAGTGGAGGGCGCCGGGCCCTCGGCGC
>JBOHWA010000618.1:0-5353 GCA_050735855.1 Binatia bacterium | reverse complement strand
CAGCGGGACTCACGGCGAGGCCGACCTGAGCCTCAAACTGAGCCACTACCAACCGTCTTGAACCGCGATCGCGCCGGGAGCCGCTGTCTAAAGGGTCTTGAAGTAGTACTCCAACGAGACCGTGCCGATCGCCGCGGCGCGAAAGCCGTCGTCGGTGACCGGCACGTTGACCGAGCCGCTGAGCACGGCGCCCTCGAACAGCCCCACCTTGACGCCGGCGAGGAAGTCGACGTAGTTCGTGCCGAGCTCGGTGGCGCTCGGGTTCACCGCCCGGATCGTCACCCCCTCGCCCCCGGTGGCCTGCACCGGCGTCCAGGTCAGCGACTCGTCGAACAGCGACCCGCCGGCGCCGAAGTCGAAGGTCGCGTTGACGACCGGAATGGAGATGCCGGCGTTCCAGACAAAGCGGCTCAGCTGGTCGACGTCGAAGTCGTACTCGTAGCCGACGTCGGTGAAGACGTTGAGGTGCTTGGCGGCCTTCAACTGGGCGATGACGCGCGGCAGGATCGACGGGCTGTCGGAGCCGGCGAACTCGTCCTGGCTCGGGCTGTTGCAGAAGAACTCGCCGGAGGCGGCGACGTCGACCCAGTCGCTGGCCAGCACCAGGCCCTTGACGCCGACGCTGATGCGGCCGAGGCCGACTTGCTTGCCGCTGTTGAAGTCGGCCCCGAGAGCCGAAAAGCTGAGCTCGCGTTCTGCGACCACGCCGGCATCGAGGGCCTGCTGGACGATCGCGGGGCTGTCGCCTGGTACCGCCGCTACCCGCGCGTCCTTGGCAGGAGGGAACGGCGGTGGGAAGGTCAGGAACGTCTGCGACGCGCGCGCGTCGACGACGCTGAACGGAATGTTGATCGTCGCCTCGATGCGGTCGGTGAAACCGTACGTCGCCGCCAGGTTGAACAGCACGACGTTGGCGTCGGCCGACATGCCGAAGCTCGTATACACCTGCTGCCCAGGTGGGATCGGCCCGCCGGTGGCCTGGTAGACGATCGGATCGAAGGTTTCACCGAGCTCGAAGTACGAGGTCGCGAAGCGCAGGCTGAGCCGATTGGCGCCGATGGTCTGGGTCGAGCGCAGCACCGTCGGGCCGAGCTGCTCGCTCTCGACGAAGGTGCCGAGCTCGTCGTTGAAGTCGTAGGTGAAGGCCTGACCGGAGGTCGGCGGCAGCGAGGAGATGCCTTGTTGCACGCCGAGGACGATCATGTTCGACGCCGCATCGGCGCGCTGCTGCAGACCGAATGAGTTGTCGGCTTGCGCGCCGGCAGCGTCGACCCCAGCTACCAACAGCGTTGACACACTGATGATGGTGCCCAGCAGGTTGCCCATTCCCCTGTGCATGTCAGCCTCCCCTCAACGTTGTCGAGCGACGTTCGCCCCTCAGCGTGGCGCAGCATCCAGACCGCGTGTACTCCGGTCCTCCATGCGGCGCAAGCGTCCGGCGCGGCACGGCACGAGCGGTCGACGGTCGGATGGCGCACACCGTCAGACCGAGAGCGTCGGCCGGTACAGGGCGCCCGGCCTCAGGGTCCGCACATGCTGAAGCCGCCGGCGGGGAACTGGCACTGCTCGCCGGCCGGGCATGTCCCGCTGGTGCAGCAGTAGAGCGCGTTGCCCTGGATCTGGCAGGTGCCGGCAACGCAGCGTTGCTCCGGCGGGCAGTCGCACGCGGTCATGCAGCCCGCCGGCGGCACCACATGGAAGCTGCACTGCGCCTGGGTCATCAGCGGCCCCTGCCCGCCCTCCACGACCAGCAGCAGCGTCTCGGTGCCGGTCGGCGGCGCGATGCCGACCTGGAAGCCGAGCGTCGTCCCGGTCGGTTGCACGCCGAGGTTGCTGCTGCCGACCTGCGCGCCGTCGACGAAATCGAGCAGGGAGACCTGCACCTCCTCGATGATCATGCCGCCGCTGAAGCCATCGACCTGGAAGAAGACGGTCGCCTGTTCCCCGACGCTGTAGACGGGATTGTTCCCGGTCTCGATGCAGCCTCGGTCGGTGGTGATCCCCGCGGCCAGGAACGGCGTCGGCGTGCGGGTCGGGGTGCGCGTCAGCGTCGGCGTGCGGGTCAGCGTCGCCGTGCCGGTCGTGGTCACGGTGCCGGTCGCGGTGGCGGTGCGCGTCGGCGTGCGCGTCGGCGTGCCGGTGCGCGTCACCGTGGCGGTGCCGGTGGCGGTCGCCGTGCGGGTCGCGGTGCGCGTGAAGCTGCTGGTCCGGGTCGGCGTGGCGGTGCCGGTCGCGGTCCCGGTGCGGGTCGCCGTGCGCGTCGGCGTACCGCTCTGCGTCGGCGTCGCGCTGCGCGTCGCGGTGCCGGTGCTGGTCGACGTGCGCGTCGGCGTGGCGGACGGGCCGGCGGTGTTCGTCAGCGTCGCGGTGGCGGACGGGCCGGCGGTGTTCGTCAGCGTCGCGGTAGCGGACGGGCCGGCGGTGCTCGTCAGCGTCGCGGTGCCTGTCCGGGTCGCAGTCGGCGTCGCCGGCGGACTCGCCGTCGCGCTGGCCGGTGCAGTCGCCGTCGGCGTCGACGGCGGGCTCGCCGTCGCACTGGCCGGCGCGGTCGCGGTCGGCGTCGCCGGTGGACTCGCGGTCGCGCTCGGCGTCGACGGCGGACTGGCGGTCGCGCTGGTCGACGCGCTCGCCGTCGGGGTCGACGGCGGGCTGGCCGTCGCCGTCCCCTGGACCGGCGTGCTCGCTGTCGGGGTCGGCGTGAGACCGTAGGCAGCCAACACCTGCTGCACCGCCGGGTCGGCCGCCGCGATCGTCGTCGCCAGCGCCGCCGCCGCTTCCGGCTCGAGGCCGGCGAAGTCGGTGGTGGCGTTGGCGGCCGCCACCGCGGCGAACAGATCGCGCACGCCCTCGGGAGTGAAGAGCTCCAGACCTGCCTGATCGAGCAGTCGCACCGCGGCTTCGCTGCTCGGACTGATGTCGAACTGGCGTTCGTCGATCGGCAGGCCGGCCACCCGGCTGAACGCCGCGCCGCCGACCCCGCCGAGATCCATGCTGCGAAACAGGGTGACGTCGGTGATCGACGCCTCGAGCAACAGCGCGGCGCGCGCCGCCGCGGCGCGATCGACCGGGAAGGCGAAATTGCCGGTCGCCTGCACGCCGCCGTCGCCGAGGCGCGTGCGGGCCGGAATGCTCTCGATGCAGTTGTTGGTCGCGTCGCAGCGCCAGGCGACGATCAGCGTCTCCAGATCGCAGGGCCGGAGGCCGCTCGGGCCTGGCCGCCGGCAGCCGCCGGTGATCATGATGGTCTCGCGCGGCGTCGGCGTCGGCCCGCTGCTGCACTCGCCGAGCGCGCCGGCGACCGCGACGATCAGCTCGTTGATGGCCACCCGCCCATCGCCGTTCGGGTCGGCAGCGGCGCACTCGCCGACCGGCGCCTGCCCGAGCGCGATGCCGACCGCGGTGATCAGCTCAGCGATGCTGATCGCGTTGTTGCCGTCACAGTCGGCAACACAGGTCTGCGCGGGTGCCGGGGGAGCCGCCGCCAGGACTCCGACGACAGCCAGCACGGCACAACGCACGCGCCACGGCCGCGCAGCGGCCGGACGCACCGCCTGCGCGCGCACCGCCGGCGCGCCTCGAAAGCGGGTCAACCCCTTCAACCGGTGAACTAGATCTTTCGTTCCACAATTTTTGAGCGCTTCGCGCCTTTGATGCAAGCGCCTGCGACCGCAGTTGGCAGAATGTACGTTCAGTCGCTCCGGCGCGGAGCCGCGGCGGCCCACCCCGGTGGTAGATCCAGATGGCCGGTGGACCGTGGGGGAGTTGCCGCGGCTTTGCCCAAGGAATCAGAAGCCCAACAACGGATTGAGCGGATTGAGCGGATTAAACGGATTTCATCGAGTAGCGCTCAGAACTCCGTTTAATCCGCTCAATCCGTTGTTGCCTTTAATCCGCTCAATCCGTTGTTGCCTTCTGCTGCCGCCACGCTGGCGCCGCACGGCTCATTGGCACTGCGCGAGGGTGGGATCCTCGCAGCTGTCGGTCTTGCGATCGGGCTTGCCGTCGCCGTCCAGGTCGACCTCCAGGCCGCCGTCGGCATAGCGCACGAAGCGCTGCAGGCCGTCCGGCAGGCGGATGAGCAGGATCCCGGCGCTCGGACAGCGCGCCGAGGGCGAGCGGCGCAGGGGGACCTCGGTGATGATCGACACCTCGCCGAGGCAATCGAGCGCCAGCCCACCCTGGAAGCGCAGGTCGACGTCGCCGGTTCCGCGCGTCTCCTCGGCGACGAAGAACTGGCGGTAGACGGTGTCGAAGGCCTGGCCCGAGATCTCGTCCTCCACCTCGAGCCGGCCGACCAGCGTCTTCGTGGCGGTGCAGTCGCCCACCTCGCCCGTGGCGCGGCGCACGACCGTCAGGTCGCGCGCCACCACCGACAGATCGCCGCCGCCAGCCGGGCATCCCACCACGCCGGTGGGCGCCCCCGGCAAACAGCGGAAGGCGAGGCTCCCATTGAGCAACTCGGTGCCGTTGCGCCCGTTGCAGCCGGACCCGCTCAGGACGATGCGGCGCGCGTAGGTGCCGCTGAGCTCGAAGACCGATGTGCCGGCGCCCTCCGGGCGCGTGGTCGTCTGGCGAAACTCGGTCAGTGCATCGGTGACCTCGACGTTGTCACTGATCTCGCGCGTGTCGCAGTACTTGCTGTCGTCGACCGTGCGGGTCAGCCGCCCGTCGACGACCACCTGCTGGACGCCGATCATCGCCGTGCACTGCTCGAAGGCGACCTCGAGCCGCGCGATGCCGCGGCTCACCGTGCACGATTCGTCCCGCGTGCCACCCGCCGGGCAGCTCGCGGCAATCTGGCCGCCCGCTGCGCCGATCTCGCCGGCGCCCATCGGCGCCAGCCCATTGCCGCCGCCGCTGCCGCCACCGCCGCCGGCCGAGGCGCTGCCGAGGTCGATGACGCCGAAGGCGTCGGCCGTCGTGATCGCCGCCTGCGCCGCCGCCTCCGCCGCCTCGTCGCCGCTGAGACGGCACTCGCCGAGCGCCTTGCCGACCGCACCGACCAGCTCGTTGACCCGCACCACGCCGTCGCGATCGTCGTCGAGCTCCGCGCACCCGGTCGGCGGCGCCCCGTCGAGAAAGAGCGTGACGCCGAGCAGCAGCTCGTTGATCGCCACCTTGCCGTCCAGGTTGCAGTCGCCCAGACACGAGGGCGGCGGTTGGGCCATGAGCGGAGCGGCGAGCAACGTCGCGCATGCGACAATGCCAAAGCGCGTCATCCAGCCCTCTCCGTACTCCCGCCACCTCTCACTGGCAACCGTCGGTACTGGCTCAGTTTGAGGCCCAGGTCAGCCTCGCCGTGAGTCACGCTGCCGGCGAGTGGCAGCCTGGTGGAGGGCGCCGGTCCCTCGGC